>DATNRE010000411.1:0-2667 GCA_036703685.1 Candidatus Obscuribacterales bacterium | reverse complement strand
AGTAATAGAGGACGTAAGAAATCTACTACTCCGCTTTCTGTTGGGCAGGAAGCCTACTGTGTAAGCGAAGCGTCACTGTAGGTAGTTCACCTGACTTTTTACAAAATAGCAGGCGACTTTGTACAATCAACAAAAGTCAATATAAAGCCGTCCGACGCTATCGCTAAAGGCTTGTCCTGAGCTTGTCGAAGGGACGGGGTTTTAAACCCAATTTTGCGATAACTGATCAAGACGCGAGGAGGCTGGTCTGGCTTACTGGTAACTAATAACTGATCAAGACGCGCCGGACACGCTTCTCTACACGGATAACTGATTACTGATAACTGATAACGGATGATGGTTTGGATAATTGGTCATAAAACTATCCAGACGGCGACGTAAATCTTCTCGACCTTGGAAATGTTCGAGTCGATAGACCACCTGACCTTGATCAAAAATCATCAATGTTGGTAAAGTTTGGAGGCGGTAGGTACTCGCTAACTTTAAACTTTGATCGGCATTCACGGTCACTAGCTTGATTGTGCCTCGCCAGTCCTGCTGGAATTGACTCAGTTGGGGCATAATCAGCTTACAAATTCCACACCAAGGCGCCCAAAAATGTACTAAAACCGGAGAAGAAGATTCCAGAACTTCTTGAGTAAACATCTGCTCATTGATGGACAATAGCATCATCTCTCAAATTGTATTAATCACTATTTTTATATCCTTGGGATCATGCTACCAGTCTACGTTACCTGTTGCACGCATTAATAAAGGATGAATTTGCCAGAGTAACAGGATAAAAATACTGACTCCCAAATAAGACCATCGGAAAAACTCTTTTAATTCAAGGGTTTGGCGACCTTGGGCGATCGCTAAAAAGGGAATCACAGAGGTGCGAGATCTCACGGTTTCAAAGGATTTGCCATAACGGGCCAACAAACGGCGATCGCCATGCCACACGGCAAATAGGTGATGCAAGATCAACCCGAGGGAGGTTAACAGGGTGAAACTTGTCCCCATCCATAGGGTATGACCCACGCACCAAATCACTTGACCGACCATTTGTGGATGTCGGGTAATGCGGATAATTCCGGTTTCATAGAGATGGACTTCCGGTTTTTGAATGGCGGCAATTTCTAACAAATTAAACGTGGCTGGATAAAGAAAAATAAAGGAAATTGCAGATAATATCCAAACTATCGGTTTAACAACAACTTGATCCTGCACCATCCAAAGTTGTAATCCATCGTAACGATGATTAAAAAAGTAGATAATTAGAACCGTGGCGAAGGGAATACTCACCAAAGCAAATAAAACTCGATAGGCCCTGGCCCCAATTTTTGATTCTCCCCAGGGTCGCAGGGCGGCCAAACCACTATGGGCGATCGCAAACCCCAAAATTAACCCTAACATCACAAAATGGCTAGACGTTAGCCCATACTCAGACATTTTGACCTTTTCTCCATTAATAATAAAGTTAATTTCAATTACCCTTCATCGTTGCAGTATGCTGAAAGAACTTGATCCCCCATCCTAAAAAGTCATCACGCTTCCTTATTTTACCGAGGTTGAGGAATATGTCTGACCTTCCATTCACTTTAGATCAGTTACGCATCCTGAAAGCGATCGCGGCTGAGGGTAGCTTTAAACGCGCTGCCGATAGTCTTTATGTCTCCCAACCCGCCGTTAGTCTCCAGGTACAAAACCTGGAGCGACAGTTGGATGTGCCACTATTTGACCGGGGAGGACGGCGCGCCCAACTGACCGAAGCCGGTCATCTCCTGCTGAGTTATGGGGAGAAGATTTTGTCCCTGTGTCAAGAAACCTGTCGGGCCATCGAAGATTTACAAAATCTCCGGGGGGGAACTTTAATTATTGGAGCATCTCAAACCACCGGCACCTATATGTTACCCCGGATGATTGGCTTATTTCGAGAAAAATACCCCGATGTTTCGGTACAATTGCACGTTCATTCCACCCGGCGCACCGCTTGGAGTGTGGTGAATGGACAAATTGACTTAGCCATTGTCGGGGGAGAAATTGCCCCCGAATTGATATCTGCTTTAGAAATTGTTCCCTATGCGGAGGATGAACTGGCGTTAATTGTTCCGACTTCCCATGAATTTGCCCAGCGAGAAACGATTTTAAAAGAGGATTTATACCCGTTAAAATTTATTAGTTTGGATACTCAATCAACCATTCGGAAAGTTATTGATCAGGTTTTAACCCGGTGTGGAATTGATACAAACCACCTGCAATTAGAAATGGAACTCAGTTCGATTGAAGCGATTAAAAATGCAGTTCAGTCCGGGTTGGGAGTGGCATTTGTTTCCACATCTGCCATTGAAAAAGAGTTGCAGATGGGGGTAATCAAAAGGGTTAAAATTGATCAGGTGATTGTCAAACGGACGTTATCCGTAATTTATAATCCCAATCGCTATCGATCCAAAGCCGCCGAGGCATTTACTAATGAAATTTTACCCAAATTTGCCAGCCCTAATTTTAACAAACATAGTATTGATGTACAATACCCAACGGAATACACGGCCTTACCTTTATCAGATTGATTTGATCGGAATTTTTGCAACCTTTGGGGTTAAAATTATCTAAAATAATCTGATTTTTGATTCTATTTTTACTCAATTCTTTACTGACTCTCACAATGACAGATGTTCCTTTTACCTT
>DATNRE010000410.1:0-2961 GCA_036703685.1 Candidatus Obscuribacterales bacterium | reverse complement strand
ATATAAATCCACCCCCATCGCCATCCGCACAGGTTCTTCATCCGATAAAACTCGATAAGAAATGTAGTTTTCCAAAGGGCAAAACTGCCGTTCTTGTTCACTCAAATTCAGGTCAAACGCCACCCCTTGCGTCAAAGCATGAATTAAAGGCGGTTGCGATAAACCCAAAGCAATTTGAAGATCTCGTTCTCGATTTTTCAGGTCAGCCACCTTCACCTTCACTTGAGCATTCACCATAGGTTTGAGCACCAAACGTTGAGTGGTCGGCCCTCGATGCCCCTCTACCCAATCACAAGGCAAATTGTAATGCAGTAACGCTTCAATTAAAGCTTGTCCAATGGCTGCTAAAGGATGATTATTTGGGGGTAAGGTAACAGTGTTAGAAGCCGCAGGTTGTAAAGATTCAGTTGGATAAGAAGACTGTTCAAGCATCGCTTCCATCACCCGTTCTCGTTGAGTTTCTTGGTAACAGCGAGTCACCGCCAGTTGATGTTGATAATCCTCCTCTTCCTGTTGCTCCTCAGCCCGTACCAAGGGTTCTAATTTACTAATCCGAATGGCATGGGATAAACTTACCCCAGACAAAACAATACCACTGCCCGTTAACGCTAATTGCAGCACTTTTAAAGCGGTGGTATTTCTGGGTAAAACAAACGGAGGAATAAATAATAGTAAACTCCCCAAAAACAAATACAGACCACTAATTTTATAAGCTGATTCCAGCGTTTGATTAATTAAGCGACTGCGGTAATTCAGTTGTCGAGGTTGGAACATAATAACATAAATCCTAACCCAAGATTAAACTTAAAAACGACTTTCCTTTTTTAATTAGTTTTGAACCCACCGACTCAACAGCCAGAGCAAAATCCCTATCACAGTAGATAAACCCGTAAAGATAAGAATTCCATAAAGTTCCATTAGTTCGATTTTCAGTATCTTAACCCAAGCATCATCTCCAACCCAACCGACTATTTGAGCTAGAATAAATGCAATTAAAAAAAAACAGCGAGTGCCATCCCTGCTGTATTAAATTCACTCGCAATCGCTAATATTAATGTTAAACTAATGCCGATCAGGAATAAATTAGCTCCGATCAAAAGTTGGCAAGGAAGTGAAGCTCGTTTCCAATTCATCAAATATCCCTCGAAGAAAGTGCGTTAAGAGTGCGGTGTGCGAGGTGCGGAGTGCGAAGAAAGTGCGAAGTGCGGGGTGCGGAGTTCGGAGTACGAAGAAAGTACGAAGTGCCAGGTGCAGAGTTCAGAGTGCTGAGAAAGTACGAAGTGTGAAGTGTGGACTATAGGGAAGGAGTAGAGACTCTGGTTAAAAGGTCATTGATTAGATGAACAAAGAATTCACACCGCACATCAAACTCAGAATGCACTCCACACACCGCACCCCGAACTCCGAACTCTGCACTCCGCACTTTCTTTTGCACTCCGCACTCCGTACCTCGCACTTCGCACTCTTAAACCACTCTTTTAGGAAGAATCTTTGCGAAGGTAAGTGGTTAAACCTGCGATGAGGGAGATAGTTTCTTCAGCTTTTTTGTACAGTTTATCAAATTCATGTTGATTGATATAATTGACATCTAAGGCTACATAAAGTAAAGACTGAACTTCTGTTGCCGAACCTCTAGCTATATCTAAGAAATGAGCAAAGTCTTTATGACTTTTTCGGGTACATCCTTCTGCAATATTACTCATACAAGAAACAGAGGCACGGCAAATCTGGTTTTTCAATCCATAATCTTTACTCAACTCTCCAAAATTACAAATCTTGTAAATTTCTCGAACTAATTCTCTAGCTTTCTGCCAAGCTTGTATATCCTCAAATCGTTTAATTCCCATAGTGTTTTTCCTAATCTTCCTTAATTCTACAAACTCCACACCGCACATCGCACTCAAAATGCACTACTTCGCACTTTGCACCTCGCACTCTTAAAGCACACCGCACACCGCACTCCGAACTCCGCACTATTTATTCTCCCAGGATTTTTGGATTTGCTGACGATACTGAGCAATTTTGTTAACGGCTTGTTTGTTAGCTTGATCAATATTGAGAGACATTTGAGCATATTGAGGTCGAAGTCCATGTAATTTCTGAGCATAATTAGAATTAGCCCCTAATTTTTTAACTTCATTACCTGCAAGTTGACCTTTATAAGCATAATGAGCTAAATGAACTGTTGTATCTGCATCATCAATTTGCTTAAGGGCTTGATAAGATTCTTGAGTATGTTTGGCCGATTCTTTTCTCTGTTTCGCTACTTGTTTGAGAACCACTTTCTCCTCTTTAGAAAAATAGCGAGGTGAATCTAAAACAGGAACCGAACGAATCGAAGCAAAATTACCTGGATTAGTGGGCGAGAAAACAGTGGTATCTGTCGGTTGGAGTACCTGCGATTTATCAATTTGATGAGAGCCATAACCGGAGTTGTTTCCACTTCTTATTCGGCTCCAAGCCTCTAAAATTCGATTAAAAATTCCCATTGGGATTTCTCCTGAAGAATTGAATCCAAACCCGAGTACAAATTAGCTCAATATGAACTTGAATTGTTTGAACTTGAATCTGTCGTCGCCCCAGGATGTAACCGATACTGGCTGACATGACACTAACAGCAATAATCAACAGCCATTGGGTTGAAATTATAAAGCGAATGGGGTTAATCAACAATTTTAAGGAAGTTGAAATCGCCACTTTGTAATCATGAAAAACCAGAATTATCAAAGTTGTCATCAAAGTGACTGCTATTGAAAGTTGTCGAACTTGCTGTTGTCCTCGTTGTTGCCGTTTTCGAGTGTATTCATTCATCAGGACAACCCAAACATCAACGCCGAGGTCATACTGACAGGATATACAGAAGTCGGCTGAGACCAATAATGTTGTAGTTGATTGAGGAGGTTTTTGAGGTGTTTCATATCCTGAGATGGAGTAGAAGTAGACAAAGAAGAAAGGGTATTT
>DATNRE010000409.1:0-2244 GCA_036703685.1 Candidatus Obscuribacterales bacterium | reverse complement strand
CTGAACGATTGATCATATAGTGGGCATATTGGCGACCATCGTAGATGAATTGCTCAGTGATGCAGGTCATACCAATTTTTTCGAGAATATGACGGGATGGGATATTATTAATATGGGCAAATGCGTCAATACGCGGTTGATTTAAGCCATAAAAACCCAATTTTAAAGCCATTTTTCCGGCTTCAGTTCCGTATCCTTTGCGCCAATATTCACGCCCTAAAAAATAGCCAATTTGCAGATAGGGAGTACGGTTGCTTAAATAGAGTTTAACGGCTCCCATAACATCTTTTGTCTGTTGATTCAACAGAAAATAAGCTCCCCATCCCTGTCGTTCCCAATCTTTTTGAAACGCTAAGGTTTCAAGTTTTGCTTGTGCGTTTGAACGCGCCCCCGTGGTGACATATTTCATCATTTCGGGGTCTTGTAACATTTGTTCAATAGGTTCAAAATAATCGGGGTGAGGTTTAATCAATTGCATCCATTTCGTTTCTAAGATTGTCGGTAATTGCAGTTGATGGTTAGGGAAGGATTGAATATTATTTGCAGAATTGGTGGATAATTTGTTAGATGTCATAATCTATTCCTGAACTCTGCTCTCATATTTGCAGGAAATTGTTGGAAGCGTAACTGACACGCATTAACGAATCAATAGCATTATTAAACAGGTTTCATTAAAGGGGTTTTTCACATTTTTAAGGTTAATAAACATTAACGATTTAATAACCAGGATAGCCCGGAAATAAAGTTCGGGCTGAAAGCGAAAACCCTTTAAAAAAGGTGATTGAGACAACTATAACAAGTCTAAATGGATTTTACAAAAGAATGATTAAGATTATTAATTATAAACAATAGATATAAATTCTTGTGTAGGGGCGAGGCGCGCCTCGCCCCTACGATTTTTTGCCCTCATCGGTTAATGCTCATTAACTAAATAATAGTAATTTTCAAAATAGATAATTTTAGCTTGAATTTTATTGAGGGGTTTGCTAGGGTAAAACTAGAGGAATTCAGAAACCGGGTTTCTTAACACAATATCGGTTTTGCTCACAGACCTTGAGAGAAACCCGGTTTCTCGGTTCGTTTCTCGGTTCCCAATATTAAACCAGAGGAGAATTATGGTTATTGCTAATATCCCAGATGATCAAGTCTTTGCAGAAGTGGCACAATATTGGAATCTGCCGCAATTATATATAGATTTAGCGATCGCAAATGGAAAAGAACTAACATCGGTTCAGAAAAAATACTTGAGAGGATTACTTTTAGGTTATAGTCCTCAAGATATTGCTCAAAAAGTTTTCTCAACTGCTAATAGCGTGAGAGTGACATTATCCAAAGATGTTTATCCAGCAATTAAACAACTTTGTAATATTGATCAAGAGCTACAGGGGGGTCAGGTGACAACGTTATTAGAAAAATATAGAATCACCTTAACCCTAGAACAAGTTTGGCAAGACTTAGAACAACTTGCCACCCAAACTGATAAAATGTATCCTGTGGCAATATCCTCCCGTCCTCAAGTTCAAGGTTTAGATTGGACAATGGATGAACAACCCGAAACCAAATTTAAAGTTAAATTAGGAGATAAAATTAAATTTGAGATTAATTTAGAGGTATCGGGATATTTAACCTTATTGCAACGGGGAACATCGGGAAAGGTGATTTGTTGTTGTCCCTCTCCCCTAGCAACGGATATCTATTTAATCAACGGTAAAACGATCTTACCCCAACCCCAAACGGGTAAAGCAGCGATTCCCATTACGGGAAGTTATGGCACAGATAAATTTTTAGCCCTCATCACCCCCCAACCCTTAACCCTAACTTGGTTAAAACAAGGTTCTGAAAAATTCCTATCCTTAACGGTAGAACATTTATTAGAACTTCAGAATAACCTCAACCCCAGCAACGGCCATCAACTGTTTTCTTCTGAATATTCAATTATTGCTTAATTCCCTAACCCAGAGGAACCCTCAAATGGATGAAAAACACCTCAGAAACTATCTTAGTTTTATCCAAGCTTTACCCCCCGACTATCCCGACTTAGCCACTCACCTGAATAACTTAGCAACCCTCTACAGAAGTCAAGGACGCTACAGTGAAGCCGAACCCTTGTTCTTAGAAGCTCTTGCCATCAACCGCCAAGCTTTACCCCCCAACCATCCCTCGTTAGCCACCAGTTGTAATAACTTAGCAAACCTCTACAGACATCAAGGACGTTACAGTGAAGCCGAACCCTTATATCAAGAA
>DATNRE010000408.1:0-8108 GCA_036703685.1 Candidatus Obscuribacterales bacterium | reverse complement strand
GTCTATCAAACGGGTCGAAAGGTAACTGATAATTTTAAAAAAACTCTGAAAATTGTTTTTGATGAACATTTACCCAAATGGAACTATCGAGCCGTACCTCAACTCACTCATTAATCCATTTATTTATTTTTCATTCCTAATTAAGATAATTTCGTAAAATCGGTTTCTTGTGTAATGTAGTAGTATGCTGATAATCCCAATTCTCTTTTTCTGCAAAATTGTTTGCTAAATGCTCAAGAGCATCGTCATACTTTGGAAAATAAGCAAAATCAAACAAGTCCTTAAACATTAGCCTAATCAATCCTGATACAATACATTGATAATTATATCAATGTTTATTTTAAAAAATGAATAATATTAGTAGCTTTTAGTAGGATATTAAATTGATTTATGGTAGGTTAATCAACTCGAATAAAGTAGGATAAAGTTGCTAAAGTAGGATTCAGTAGGATAAAGTGGGATAAGACTAGATCTAACCACTACCATAACTGTGATTCTATGGAAATTCAAGATATTTTAAAATGGACTGATGAACAGCTACTTGCTAAAACCGGAAAACATCTTGATTCCCTCCAAAAAGCTATATTAGAAGGTATCTGGTCTCATCAGGATTATAAAGAAATTGCCCTTACTCATCAACTCAGTTATGCTCATGTCAAAAAAGAAGCGTGGGAATTATGGAAACTTCTCTCTGATACAATAGGAGAAGATGTTAAAAAGTCGAATGTTTGCTCTGTGCTTGAAAAAGCTAAATTTTCTAATGTTTCTAATAGTTTTGATTGTGTACAAATAGGTGTAGGTCATGGAAATATTAATATTTGTAGTGAAAATAAGCGATCGCAATCTCCCCCAGAAACATCCCAAACCCAAAATCAATCAACAATTATCAATTTAATAGACGCACCAGAATTAAAAACCTTTTACGATCGCACCTCAGAATTAACTACCCTCAAACAATGGATATTAGAAGACCATACTCGCTTAATTACCATTTATGGATTAAGTGGAATTGGGAAAAGTGCGATCGCCATCAAACTCATCGAAGAAATTAATACGCAATTCGATTATATTATCTGGAAAAGTCTTAATAATATTCCTACGCTTTCAACCCTACAAACCGAACTCAAACAATTCTTTTCTCAATCTCAACAAACCCCCTTATTTACAGTTATTGATTATTTTCGTAACTCTCGGTGTTTAGTTATTCTTGATGACCTACAGGATATTTTTAAACCCGGTGAATTAGCAGGTCAATATTTACCTGAATATGAAGATTATAGTAAATTTTTTAAACAAATTGCTACATCTCCCCATCAAAGCTGTTTAATTCTCCTGAGTTGGACAAAACCTATAGAAATCGCCAATTTAGAAACAGAAAATAGATCCACACAAACCTTAAATCTTAAAGGTTTAGGAGAAGAAGCAACAGAAATATTCAGGAAAAAAGGATTAATTGATAAGGAAAATTGGTTAGAATTAATTACAATGTATCAAGGTCATCCTAGATGGTTAAAGATTATTGCTTCAACAATTATTGAACTCTTTAACGGTAGCGTTTCCCTATTTTTAGCCGAGCAAAATGATATCTATTTAGGAGATTTAGAACCCAATTTAGAATCTCAATTAAAACGCTTGTCAGAATCAGAAAAACAAGTTATTCATTGGTTAGCTCATCAAGATCAACCCGTTAATATTTCCCAAAAACCTACTAATATTGAATTATCAAAATCTCAATTCTGGCAAGCAATACAATCCTTAATTCGACAAGATTTAATTGAAAAAGTAGAAGCAGAAGGGCGATCGCTCTTTCGATTAAATCCAATTTTCCAATGCTATATTAAATACAAAATTAGATGAAAATGTATTTAATATTAGTCAGTAATTCAAATAATCATCAATATTAAACACCTAAAAATTCCCCCCTTTCGGAGAGTATTTTTGTTCACTCTTTACTCATAATGCGGACAAAAGGACTTGAACCTTCACATCTTTACGATACTAGAACCTAAATCTAGCGCGTCTACCAATTCCGCCATGTCCGCTTTTATTTTTCAATTTTGTATCCTAGCACAGATCCGCAGAATTTAACATTAATAATTTGATTTTACCTGATCGGCGACTGCTTCGATGGCTTGCAGAAGTTGGATATTATTCCAACCCAAGGCTAGATTAGCGGCGATCGCAGCCCCTCCAGCCCCCACCCCTTCTTTCACATACCCCTGTTCATAGGCCCGCAGTTGGGGATAAACCGAGGTAGAAAAATTCAGTTGCGTAGCCAATAGGGGGACATTTCCTACCATTTCCGCTAATCCCACCGTATCCCCCGTGGTATCTTCAGCGACCCAACGGGTGGTTCCTACCACCACCTTATCAGCACACCAAGGATATTGATATTGAGTGGCGATCGCCTCTACCAAACCATAAACCGCTAACATCTGAGTTCCACCCGCTAACAGTACCCCCACGGTACGACTAGCCGCCAAAGTCATGCCCGCCACCACAATTTGCATCGGATCACCCACCGCGGCTACTAACTCGAACGGATCAATTTCTATCCCCGATAACGGCCAAAACCCGGCTTGCTGTAATCCTTCGGTGGCGATCGCTAATTTTTGGCTATGATTACACCGGGGATGACTGCTATTGACCTTATCCATGGCAGAAATTCCTAACCCCAATAACACCGCTAAGGCTGTAGTCGTTCCGCCCACCACACATTCCGATAAAATTAAATAACTATTTGGGGCATCCCGGGCCATCCGTTCACCCCAGATCAACCCCTGCTCAAACAGATGCTTGACAGTTTCTAAAGTCATGGCCGAACCCGATGTTACACATCCGGCCGCAACCCCGCCCAAGTCGATCGTAGGAACCGCAGGAGCAACAGTTAATCCCGCATTGAACAGATATAAAGGACATTTTAAGGATGCCACCACAGCCCGGGAAATCAACACCGGAGAAGCCCCCGCATCCAGGGGCGGTAAGGGATACTGGGGATGGGGTTGGGGGCCATTATAGAGAAACTCAGCATCCGCAACGGCCGTATATTGTCGAGACTCTGGTGTAGCTCCGGCGGCGGAAATCCCTGGAATTAACGCTGTGGCCGTAAATCCCAACACACAAGCAAACACAGGTTGACAGCCTTGATAGCGGTGTAACCACCGATTTCCTTGATCGAACTGGGCATAAACTCGAACTGTCATAGATAATGGGGGGAGAGGTGAGAAACAACCGTGGCTTCAGTGATTGTTATAGCGCTACGCGCTATGGTTAGGACATTTATGAATCCAGCAAACCCTTTCACTCCTTACTGTTCCCTGTTCCCTGTTCCCTGTTCCCTAAAGCGTAGCGCTATAGAGGATTGTGGCAGAAAATACGCTAAGATAACGATTGCTTTACTACCAAAATACACGTTTCCACTGTATTAAATAAAGAGAGAAGGTTCTCTGAGCAGCCACTCATCCACAACCGAAATGATATCCAACCAAGCATCTGACCGTCTTAAACAAAATATTGAAAGAATTATGCACCTGTGGGAAAAGCGGGTTCGTGATGAAGTCAGGGCATCAATACATCAAAACTCTCTTGTCTTGCAAAATTCGCTACCTGTGTTCTTAAACCAAATAGTAGATGAACTCTCAGACACAATGGTCAGGACATCTACCGAAATCAAAGCTGATGAGGCAGAAAGCACTCGGATTGGCAAACTACATGGGCATGAACGGGCAGGGTTTGCTGACTACTCTATGAGTCAACTGATTTGGGAGTATCACATCCTCCGTCAAGTCATCTTTCAAGTTTTAGAAGAAGAATCACCTTTAGGAATAGAGGATCGAGAAATTATTATCGGTTCTATTGAGAAAGCCGTTAATGACGCTGCTACTCAATTCTCCGAAACGCTGCAAGATATTCAAGAACTATTTATGGTGACGCTAACTCACGACCTCAGAGGGCCTCTTAATGTTGTAAAAATGGGAACTCAACTCACTCTACGGCGGCTTGAGCGAGAAGACACCCATGTCGAGGTGGCAACGAGGATGATCAACGCGGTCAATCGCCTAGATTCCATGATTCAAAATCTGCTTGATGCCAGTCGGCTGCGGACGGGACAGAGCTTAATAATGAAATTTGAAGAATGCAATTTAGAGGTACTACTTCAGGAGGTAGCGGAGGAGTTGAGCTTCGCTTATGGAGGACGGTTTGTGGTGGTCTCTGATGCCCAGATCAGGACTTATTGCAGTCCCAAAGAAATACGACGAGTGATTGAAAACTTAGCCATTAATGCGGTGAAATATGGTGATCCTAGTACGCCGATTACACTGACACTTGAGCAAACCCAAACACAGGTCAACCTGACTATCCATAATCAAGGCAAGCCCATTGCCCTAGACGCTCAATCAATCATATTTCAACAATTTCGTCGAACTAATTGTGCTGAGGATCAAACAGGCTGGGGATTAGGGTTATTTTTAGCCAAGAGTATTATAGAAGCGCATCAAGGAACCCTTGAGGTTGAAAGTGAAGATGGCAAGGGAACAAGCTTTATTATCAAGTTACCAAAGGTTAAGGTTTAAATATTTTCCCCTAGTATTACTCGTAATCTAATAAAACTTGTACCCATTTGGGAGGTCGAGGAATGGGACTATTGAGACGATCTAATAATAATAACGATACGAGATGAACCACAAATAAATAGACAATACTATTAATTAAAATCATCAGAACAGCCAGCACCTGCACAAAGACTAAACTGGGTTGAGCCAAAATCCCCAACTTAATAAAAATCCAGTCCGCCACCGCCGTAATTTGGATCGTAGCGTAGGCCCACAAATTCCGTCCCAGCAGAATTGAAAGTAACCAATACTTAAAGAAAAAACCAATAGCAACAATCAAAGACCCCGTACCAATGGAGAGCCACCAAGGAGATTTGCGTTTCCACATTCCCCCCAAAACCACCCCTAAGCAGCCATAAGGAATTAAAAATACAATACTGCGAGTTGGCCCCATTAATACCGACAACAACAAAAATGAAGCTACCGCCCCCATAACCGCCGCCCGTTTTCCCCAGCGCAAATATAATAAGGCCATGGGCAAGGAGAAAAACAGCCGCAGCACTGGCCCCATGGGAAAATAATAATTAACAAACCAAATCAAACTCGCCGCACTAGCCAGAAAGGCCGTTTCCACCAGAATTAAAGATTTGGGAGAGGAATCACTCATGCAATAGGGAATAGAAAATGGGGAATGGGCAATTGCTAGAATTGAGATCAGACTAATATTCGTTCTAGGGCATGGACATCGGGAATACTCAAAATATCCCGTTCCCGATGAATTAATCCTTTTTTCTCTAATTTACTGAGAACCCGAGTCACCGTTTCCCGGGCCAGACCACTCAAACCACTTAACTCCCGATGGGGAAGATTAGGAATTTGTGTCCCTCCTTGATCTGAAGTTGTACCTTGGCCTTCGGCCAGAAACAGCAGAATATCAGCCACCCGGGAGGTACTATCAGATTCGCGCAGTCTCAGACGTCGATTCACCTGGCGTAAACGTCGGCCCATCAACTGAGCCAGTCGCATTCCCGCCTTGGGTTCGGTGGTGATCAACTCCACAAAATCCTGAGCCGGCATATTCCCAATTAAGGTTGGTGCTAATGTAATAACATCGGTGGAGCGGGGGACTTCATCAAGTGCCGCCATTTCTCCAAAGAGTTCACCCTTACCCAAAATATTCAGCGTTACTTCTTTACCATCCAAATTATAGGTACGAATTTTGACCCAACCGTCCAGAATAAAATAAACCGAACTTCCCCAGTCATTTTCTAACAAAATCACTTGGTTGGCTGGATGGTTTCGACCCACAATATGAGAGGTTGCTTTATCCGCCGCCTCCGGTGGCAAGCCTTGAAAAAAAGGCGTTGAGCAGATCATCTTGTGGATGTCGGAGTGATTGTCACGGGAGAAATACCGATCTTCCATGAGGCTGTGATAATACTATAAATTCGCATTGAGCAACGAGCTAATCAAGAAATGGAGTTATCAGTTAATTGCACCCAAAGTAGAATTAGGATTCTTGATGGGTGAAATTACCCTAAAATTTACCAATGATTGTTAACTCGGATTCCGCCTGGTGTGAATGACAACACCGAATCAAAAATTACTAGGCAGTTTTATATTTTAGAGCTATCAGGACATAAAAAAGTTAAACTGGTTTAGTTTTTAACCCTATTGTCTCCGGCCGGTTATGGGCCGATCCATCCGAGATTTCAAGTTAGCTCCTTGATTCCTTCGTGCCAAGCCTAACATATTATGGAGATAACCACTGCTTTAATCACGGGAATCCTTGAGATTGAGCAATTGTCAAGTGGAAAACCCGCAGAACGGATCAACTTTGTCCCATTGTTAGAACGATATATTGAGGGGGTTCAGCCTTGAATGTTCAGAAAGGTCAGATTCAAGCACTCATCACCGAAATTGACGAGGTTCTCAGTCAGCCCAACTTGCGTTTACCCTGGGTTGTCTTTGGGGAAACCGTAACACGCTCCCGTCAAGTCCTAGAGCGTGTCCGCAAATATTTGATTTTTCTAACGGAACAAGCAGACGAGGAGGCTCCCATCTCGCCGATGGAGACGAATCAGCCCTCTATCTCCCCCGGAACGCGAGAACCCCTATGGCAAGCCATTCGACGGGAAATGATTTATTTGCGGAGCCATTTAACCCAGCCGCTTCAGGATGAGATTGATCATTTGCGTACCGAACAACGCAATTTGATTCAGGAAATTCAACAATTAGAAGCCCGAAAAGCCCAAGCCCTAGGTCAAGTCTCACCTCAACCCTATCAACAACAACTCAGTCGTGAATTTTTGCAAGAGTTCATGACTCGACTACAAGATAGTCTGATTCATAACGTCACTGAAACCCTAAACCATATTGAAACCCGATTTTTAGATTCAGCTTTATTAACTCAGACTCCTTCCCTACCGCCTTCGGAACAGTTCGACAGACCCCCGGCTTCCCTCTCTAATTTGACTCCGGCCCAACGTCTGGAACAGATGCGACAGTTACAGGCCCAATCCGATCATTTGTTGATGACCTTAGATTCGAGTCTGAGTGTCATTTTTGAAGCCTTGCAACGAAACCTGCAAACCTATTCTGATTCCCTGGGACAAAGCCTAGAACGGATGCACAGTTTGGGCAAACAGGGGGAAGTCATGTTTACCACCTTAATCAACCAATTAGCCCAACAGGTGGGTCAAGAAACGTCTTCCTATTTAGAATCTTCATTACAGTTAACTGAATCGGAAACCCCATCAACAACGGTTGATTTACCCTCGCCTGAGTCTGTTGTTTCTTCACCCCAGGATTTTTCCTCCGCTTTTGAGGGACTCTTTCCCTATGCGGGGGCAGAAGTTCCCCGACAACAAAATTCTACAATCCCTGTTGATCGGGATCTCGAGGAGGAACAAGAATTTAAGAACACTGATCAATTCGAGGTTGAGTCCAACGAAAACGTCGCCCTCTCCCCTGCTGCTCCGACTCAGGACGGGTTAGAGATCATACCCGAGGAGTCTCTAACTTTCGATTGGGATGATGGGGATCAGTCGAGGGTCGAACCCTCTGCCCCCGATTCAGAATTAGAAAGTCTGTTTGATCGGGCAACCGACACAGAATCCCCCGGTATGGCCGGGACTCCAACCCCAGATGGGGATTTATTTGGGGATGATTTTGATGTAATTGCGGTTTTGGATCAGGAAAACGAGATTCAGGAATCTGCAACCGTAGAGAATAATACAGCAGTTGATTTAGATCCAGAAGATTTATTTGCGGATTTAGAAATAGAAACAACCAAAATTGAACCCCTAGAATCAGAGAATATTGAGACTGAATCCTTCGACGAAACGGCCAGTTTCTTGAGCTTAAATAGCTTGGATTTATTCAGTCAACCGGATCAAAATGTCCAGATAGAATCGGACTTTTCCCTAACCGCAGATGGTCTTGATCCCGTATCCTTAGAGTCGGAAAACTTATTCACGCCAGAGGTTGAATTAGTCTCTCCCCTAATCGATGAAATCACCGATTCCTCTTTTGATTCTGCACCCAATCTCTTTG
>DATNRE010000407.1:0-8004 GCA_036703685.1 Candidatus Obscuribacterales bacterium | reverse complement strand
ACGACCAGGGAACCCATGCCTCCTGTGAGTTCCTTTTTCCAAACCCAGCCAGATGGGACATTATTTTTATCGGTTCGCAGACAGAGGACAGCGACATCGGACAAAATCTGACATCCGTGATCTTTTCCACAGACGGGACAGGGATTGAGGCGATTGACGTAGTAAGCTTTAGCCATTAGCCTTCACCTCCGGTTGTCGTGTTGAGGGAGGTGAGTGCTTTATCCCGTTGATGGAATTGGATAGGGATAATTTTTTGTAGAGCTTTGTTGCGGTTTAGAGGCGTTAGCATATATAATGATGATGGTTATGATGATGATGATCGTGACGGTTATGAATGGTTACGATTACGTTTTTGATGCACCCTTCAGGGGTGATGAACGTCCCAAACCTTTGCCTTCGGTTAACTTGCTGGAGAAGCGTCGAAACTAATACAGCTTGTTAGAGATTAGGTTTTAGGTTGGGCTTTTTTCTGAAATAGTTAAAAAATGACCGTGTAACTGCTCCAACAGCTACACGGTTTTGTTTTGATCACAGAATCGACCCAGCCGATTGACCCTACAGCCACCGAACCGTTGTGAGTTAGACTTTCCGGTTGGCATCTTGAATAGGTCAAGAATGATATTGAGTTCAGATGAAACCCTAGTAGAACTGGCCATAAGCTTTGACGAATAGTTAATTCTTTTTTCCAATATACTATAAATCTTTGAAAGCGGACACAATTTCTGCCATCCATGAGAACTATTGCTATTTTTTATGTTTTCAGACAATATTTTTTAGATAAAAAGATGTTGTTAATGTACTCTGTCTAAAAGAATATTTTTAACGATTGATTATCAGAGATAGTCTTATTTAAGCTGAGTCTCAGATAGAGAAAAATTATTTAAACAATAAAAATAGTTTATTGCTTATTAGTTTAAGTTAATACCCTGAGTCCATTGTTCTAATTCTTGCTGTACTAAATTTCTAGTTTGATCAGTTTCAGGTAATGAATTGTTTATTTCTGATTCTGAATTGATTAAAAGCTGATTCCAGCCTCCCATACCTGGATTAATTCGTTGAGCTTGCGGGAGAATCTCAATAATTTCTTGAGAGACTTGCTCCCCGAATTCATCCCCTTTTAAACCAACGATTATAGTGGGAATATCCCTTAAAAAATCTATTGGTAATGAAGATGGATCATCAATACTTAAGTACAATGTCGGTCTAATATTAAAATCAGGATCTAACGCGATCGCAGACCAGGTTTCTATCGGATCACTGGTAATAATAGCTCGTTCAATATTATGTTGAGTGGCTATCCAGAAAATGCCTGTTTCGTCATCCTCAGTCTTAGCCAACGGCATTTTCAGATCAGGATTAATGGAAAATTTTCCATTGGACTCTAAAGTACAAGTTCCCCTGTCCTCTCCAGCCAATGTGCGAAGGGTAAATACAGCACGGTTGTGTTCATCTGCATTAATCCATTCCTTGTCGTGTAACAAATCTATCAATTCAGAGGGTAAACTGCTATTTTCTATCAATCTTTCTCGTAAAAGTTGCCAAGGTGATGTTAAATTCTGCTGATGATTTTCTAAAGTTTCAGTAGGTTGAATTGTTTCAGTAAGTTGAATTGAAGGATCATCGATAGAGTCTGATTGTATTAAGTTAAAGTTGCTATTATCGAGATCCTCTACAGGTTGATTGACTGGATTCTCATCAGTCCAATTTGATAAGGCTAAATTATCTGGGTCAGTTTTTGGATTAAATAAATCATTAAAAGATGTTTCTTTTAACTCAACACATTGAGAATCTTGGCTATTATCAGAACCACTAAAGATTTCTTCAATTTCTTCTGAATCTAAATTAGAATAATAGCTAACTCCTCGATATTTCTGAAGTCCTTTGAAGGTGTAAGCTTTCCCTAAATGAGTCCCACTAAAAGCAACATCACCCAACTTATAACTAATCCCTAATTCCTGGCGGGGTGTCGGTTTAATTCTAACACTAATTCCTTGCTGCGTGAGTCGGTCAACCAAAACTGTCATTTCAGGCTGGTCAATTGTAGCTTGATCAAGAACGGTTTGTAGTTGTTCTCTAGTGCTAGTTTCTCCAGTTCTAGCTAATTGTCTACATTCGCCTGTGGTGGGAGAACGACGTTCTTTTTCCCAACTGCGAACAGTGGGTGTTAACCCATATTTTTCTTCTAATTGTTCAATTAATTTCTCACTGCGTCGATAGTTCCAACTATCCGAGACACAATTGCCTTTAATATTTAATTTAATCCGACTCGCCGCAATATGAATATGATCATGATCACAATCTGTATGGCGAAAGATTGCAAATTGATTTTGATCAAATCCCATTCCCTTGAGGTAATCTAAACCAATATCAAGCCATTGAGCATCGGATAAAGCCTCACTCTTTGGAATACTTAAAGCTGCATGATAAACAGGTTTTTGCACTCGATTGTTCAAATGGAGGAAAGAGCGAAACTCCACAGCTAATTCTTGTGGTGTTTTTCCCATCATATTGCTTCCAATCAAAGATGCACCTTCTTTAGAAAAAAGGTAATTGAGCAGTTTGGTGAAGTTTTTACCGATGATTTGTTTGCCAATCATTTGTTAAAATAATATATGTAATGGATAAATTTTAGTAGCTCAAGGAAACTACTTAAGAGCTTATTTATTCCTATTGCCACTGACTTTTTAATTGTTGATTTATGATTTTTGGTTTCAGGTCGCTAAAGTTAGTCATGTTTAGCTTATTGGCTTTTAAGAAGGAAAACGCTCTATCTTACGGTCATCCTTTCCTAACTCGTAAATCAGCCAATCGGTTGATTTATTTTTTTCGGTTGCAACTTAATAGCTGGCTCAACAAATCTGTGAAGTCTTCAAATTCTTTAAAATTTCAGTCAATCGATACTCTCTACTGATTTAAGGCATCTAAGCGATCCAAAACTTCTAAACCCTGTGCCACATCGCCCTGCATTGCCCAAGCTTGAAATCGTGTCTGAGCATCAAACTCAGCGATCGCTAACGTTGATAATTCTTCCATAAGCTTATTGATACTGATGCCGAGAGATTGAGCTAAAGCTTTCAGGCGGAAGTATTTGTCATCAGGTAAACGAATTGTTAAAGTTGCCATATTGTAATTACTCCTTTTCTACTTCTTGGCACTTGGTGCTTTTGCTGTTTGTATGGATGGACGCTTGATCCCGCAGCAGTCCAACGTTTGGGAAAATTCTACGCCATAAGTTCTATTTTGCGGCTTTAGAGATTCGGACAATTGGTTGAGGGAGGAAGAGGGCGCAAAAGGGATAACAAGTAGTAATGTCCTTTTAATCTACCTGTGTGGAAAATTTTTGATATGACTAAAACCTCTACAAATCTCACAGAGCCTGATATTACAGTGGCATTTGATTATGGAGGGTCGCTCACCAAGATTATCTTTGCGGGACAAGACCGACAAGTTCGGCTTCTGTGCATGGAACCGGAAGTAGTATCTGTTCCACGAGAGTCAATTTTGGGTTATACCAAAGACCAGTTAGGGTCAGCCGATCCTCAAAACACCGCTTGGGTTGCTTTCAGGAATGACTACAGAGCCGTTGGCTATTTGGCTAAACAAAGGTTTCATGCGAATGCGGGGCTATCGGAACTCAAGTATGAGCGGGCTTTACATAAAACTTTGGCGGCTTTATGGGTGATTAAGGAAAAACAAAAACTACCGGGGAATTTTACAGTGGCGATCGCCGCGTTGTTACCCCCTGGAGAATATGAAGATCGAAGTCGGTTTGAGCGGGTACTGCGCGAAGCATTAGCAGATTATCAAACTCCCACGGGTCGCATGAGTGTGGAGTTATTGGTATTTAATTGCAAACCCGAGGGGGGTGGCATTTATTTAATGCACAACAAGAAAGCGGGTTCTGGAATTAAAGAACGGGTTTGTGCGATCGCTATGCTGGGCTACCGCAACGCGAGTCTGCTAGTTGCTCAACGGGGAGATGTGGCCCCTGGAAAAATGAGCGATTTGGGCTTTATTCGGATGGTCGAGAAAGTCTTAGTTAAAACATCGGGACAAACTGCGGAGCGATTAACCCCAGCAATTGTTACCGCAGGGAGTGAATTTAAGGCGGCACCTTTAATGCGATTAGCCCGCAGCACGTCTCGGGAAGGGCGGGCGGAGGAAGTGCAGCAAATGCTCCTAGCTATCAAGGAAGCTCGTCCCGAATATGTCCGAAGTTTAACCAGTTGGTTAGATGAAAATTTACCCCCGGATTGTGATGAATTGGTGTTTTGTGGAGGAACGGCGACTTATTTCAAAAAAGAGTTAAACGAATACTACGATCGTCTCCCGATTATTTGGAATGCGGATATTTCTATTCCAGTTGTTTTGGATAAAAAAGGGCTGGGCGATCGCCTCAGTGACGTTTATGGAATGTTTGTCTACTTTAAAACGGTTTTGAAGAAACAGTTCAATTCTAAGTCCTATAAATCCGTTGAGTCTTTGTCAGAAGGTTCCCAAAAGCAGGAGGTTAAGGCTCATGGCTAAACAAGAAAAGATAGATTTCGTTTGGCGATATCAACCTTTAAAAAATACAACTGATGGCGTGTTACTCACTTACGTTAAACAGAATGAAATTTTGCCCATCAGAGAAATGATTCTCCAGTCATTGCGAGCTTACTGGCTACCATTAGCTTATCAACGAACAGGGGAAATTAATTCAGTTGTTTTGGAACGAATGTTTAGAAAAGCCGTGTATGCGTTGGAGAAGCACGCTTTGTTTTTGTGTGACCAAGCGGGTATTGATTATTCTTCCAATTTGCCACATCTTTACCGAGAAGATGGAATAAAAGTGACTTGGGATTCTGGTTTGATTCACTCTAATGAATTGACAACTGATAATTTATTAGAATTAGTAGGAGGCGATGAGTTTAATGATTCAGGTTTTTCATGATTAGAAGCTGAAAAAGTAAGGAGTTGATTAGAAGTAAAACCCATTTTTATTTCTATAAAATCAAGTAATGGAGTAGCAAAATGGCAGGTCGGAGTAGAAGAACCAAAGCTCAATTAGAACAGGTAGACCCTACAACTGAACAATCTGAAACATCAGGAGAAGTATCAATGACAGTAACAATAAAATCCCCAAGTCATTTAGGTGAAAATGGATTGGAGACTGTTGAGAAATACCCTACTAAAATTCATTTGATTGATGGAGAAAAAGGCGGTGTAGGTAAGAGTTTATTTGCAAGGGTTTTAATCCAGTATTTTATGGATAAGAAATATCCTTTTTTAGCCGTAGATGCGGACAGATCTAACCCCGATGTCTCTCGAATTTACGAAAGTGTTTGTCGGGAAGCTTTATTTAGTGAAGATGAGAAGAAATTTTATGAAGCGGACAAAATTTTTGAGTGGGCTTTTGACAATAGCATTATTGTCAATTTACCGGCTCAGGTTTATCCGGTGGTGACGAGTTGGATTGAAAAAAATAACTTAATTGAGTTAGGCAAACAATCCCAAATTACATTTTGTAAGTGGTTTGTTTGTACAGGAGGTTACGATAGTGTGCAGTTATTTTTGAAATCAGTACAACATTTTGACAAAAAGATAGCTCATGTTTTAGTTCGTAATTTTGGGTTAGAGGACGATTGGAGTTCTGTAGAAGAAATGGAAGAAGTCCAAAATGTGATTAAAAAATATGATGTTAAAGTCATTGATTTCCCTAAGTTTTATTCACGAGAAAGAAATGCCATTGATGCGAGGGGAATTACGTTTGAATTAGCTCGGAATAGTCAAGAATTTGGGGTATTGGGACGGCAACGAATTAAGTCGTTTATGTTATCAGCTTACGAGGCGTTTGAAACGACGGGGATGTTACCGTGAGTTATGGTGCTGTTGATACTAAATCGTTACTGGATATTGCTCTGGAAGGTCAATCTGAGGAATATCGGCGTAAGGTTTTGGAGTTGGCTTTTAAGGGGAAAATTGAGCCAACTGACCCCATATTTTTGATTTTATTAGCAACGGGGCGATTGGAAGTATTGATTCAAGAAAGCCCGAAACCAGAGGATTTTGAGTTAGCATTTGAGCGTTGGGTAGGGCGGATTAATAAGACACTGGCGAATTATGAACGAGTAGCCGTTGAGAAGCAAGAGGGGCAAATTGCTGAGGCGGTGAATTCTCTGGTACGTCAGACCGAATTAACAAAAGTAGCGACTTCTGCCCGTTCGCTGATGGTGGCGGCGGGTATTCTATTGACGACGTTGGGTGTCGGTGCGTTGATGGGATGGATGGGTGTGCTTTGGTCGCAAGGAGGGTTTGCGCCGGGGGAGGCGGTTCATCTGACTCAGGAACAGGCGGAGGGTTTGCGGTGGGCGACTAGCGCTGAGGGGAAGTTTGCTCGGAATTTGATGAGGTGGAATTCGGATGGTCTTACTGATTTAGAATGTAAAAAGGATGTTGAGCGCTTGGGGGTGACTCTGGAAGTTGCGGGGAGGCCAGCTACTTCGGGGTTTTGTACGATTTGGGTGGAGCCTGTGGAAAAGCGTAGGTTTAGGAAGTGAACTACCCACACCGACTTGGAGTACCAAGTATAGAAACAAACAGATTAACAAAATAGTAACAGTATGCAAATCAAAAAATTAGAGTATTACGACGATGAGTACAAATGGAAGCTGGAAGAGGTAAATTTTCTGCCAAATCTTAATCTTTTAGTTGGTGTATCTGGTGTAGGAAAAACAAGAATACTCAGAGCTATTTACAATTTAAAATCTATAGCTAATGGTGCATCTCTAAATGGGGTTAAATGGAATGTTTGTTTTATAGCCAACAATAATCTTGAATATACTTGGAGTGGAGAATTTGAAACACGAGAAAACACTATTTCTATCAATGAAACTTCGGAAGATGACGAGCAAGTAAAACTCATAAATGAGCAATTAGTTTGTAACAATGAGACCGTTCTAATCGAGAGAAAAGACTCAGAAATTATTTTTAATGGAAGCAAAACCCCTAAACTATCGCCTTTTGAAAGTGTCGTTGAACTACTCAAACAAGAAGACCAAATTGCTCCTGTGAAAGAATCATTAGATAAAATTGTACTGGCTGATTCTGAGAGTGTTGATAGAGCTTGGCGCTTGCCAGTATCTATTTTTAAGAAGTTTGAAAAAGCTTCACTATCTGCTTTGCAGGAAAGTGGTTTGCCTGTACCAATAAAATTATCTATTCTTTACAGAACGCTTCCTGATGAATTTAACAAGATTAAAGAAGCTTTTATATCCGTTTTCCCAAACGTCTCCGACATAAAAGTTGAGACCATTAAGGATGACGATATTCCTATTGCATTGTCTAAGTTACTCAAGGAAGCTACCACTGTTAGCATTAAAGAAAAAGGAATAGAAGATTGGATTGAGAATATCTCTTCAGGGATGTTGAAAACATTGATGTATATTAGTGAGTTATATCTAGCTCCTGAAAATTGCATTATCCTAATCGATGAATTTGAAAATAGTTTAGGCGTTAATTGCTTAGACAGTGTTACCGAGCTTGTACTTGATAATAAAAAGCTACAATTTATTATTACTAGCCATCACCCTTATATAATAAACAATGTTAGTCCTGCTTACTGGAAAATAGTGACTCGGAAAGCTGGCTTGGTGACTGTCAAAAATTCAAAAGACTTTCATATATCTGAATCCAGACAGAAAGCTTTCATTGACTTGATCAATGTTTTAGAGGACGAAGCAGACCTAGAGGAATAGTGATGAATATTTACTTTTTGGTTGAGGGAAAGAGTACAGAGAAAAAGATATATCCCAAATGGCTTGAATATTTAATTCCAAATCTAGTAAGGGTTCAGTATTACGATCAAGTCGAAAATAACAATTATTATCTAATCAGTGGACAGGGATATCCCAGAATTCTATATGACGGACTTGAAAACGCCGTTGATAAGATTTTAGAGGCTCCAAGATACGATTATCTCGTTATATGTGTTGATGCTGACGAGGAGTCAGTAGAGGAAAGGAT
>DATNRE010000406.1:0-12740 GCA_036703685.1 Candidatus Obscuribacterales bacterium | reverse complement strand
AATTTTAACGTCTAAATTTTTCAGATTATCTAAGTTACTCTCAGGACGAACTAAAGCCCGAACTTCATAACCATTTTCTAATAAACATCGAACTAGATTCGCCCCAATAAACCCTGTACCACCGGTTACAAATGCTTTCATTATATATATCTTAGTGTCTTAGTGTCTTTGTGTTTTATTTCCATAAACTCAGTTTCTTAAATCGGTTTTTAATCTTCAATCCTTCATCTTCTAAAAACGTATTTAAAACCGGAACAACAATTAAACTTAATAAAGTAGAAGTAATTAAACCCCCAATAATCGCAACGGCCATCGGTTGTCTTAATTCTGCCCCTGCTCCTAGTCCTAAAGCAATGGGTAACATTCCTAAAACCGTCGAAGCGGTGGTCATCATAATCGGTCTTAAACGGACAACTCCTGTCTCAATAATTGCTTCATTTCGACCCATGCCTTTTTGACGCAATTGGTTAATATAATCCATCAATAATAACACATTTTTATCTAATAATCCTAACAGGAAAATTAACCCAATTAAAGAGATAATCCCGAAAGCACTTTGGGTAATTAATAAAGCTAACATTGCCCCCACCAAAGATAAGGGAAGGGTTAACCCCACCACCGCAGGTTCAACCCAACGACCAAATAATAAGAATAGTAACCCTAACATACAAACCACCGAAAATAAAAGCGTAACTAGAAAGCTATTTAAAACTTGACCAATTCTAGCCGAATCTCCGGTTAATTTTAAGGTAATTCCATTAGGAATTAAGGGGTTAGCAATTTCAATGACTTGATTAGTCGCATCTCCTAATAATTGACCTTGGCTTAAATTCGCCGTAATATAAGCTGCCCGTTGACCATTAAATCGTTCAATTTGGTTAATATTATTAGATGTGTTATCTTCCCCGGTTGCTCGAACATCGACAAAACCGGGTAATTTTGCTATTTTTTCTTGTAGGGTTTTGGCTGTATTAGTTAACAGATTAATGTCTTCTCCGACTAACACAATTTGTAGAGGTTTTTCATCCCCGGTTTCCACAAATTGAATATCTTCAACACTGACCGTAACCTTATCAATGGGAGGTAAATTGGCACGAATTTGATCTTGAGCTTCTAAAGTCGTTAATTGACGATTATTTTTCAGTTTGACATAAATTCTACCTCGATTGGGTTGTCCTTTAATCCCAATAATTGTTAGAGCTTTTTCCACATCGGGAGTGTTTAAAATAACCGCTTCTATTTTTGTGGCCGTTGTGCGAGTTTTTCTCAAAAAAAGTTGAATGGGATTTCTCGCTAAATCTGTTAACCAATCAAAAGCTCCCGGCTGTTGAAAAATATCACCGGAGGGAGATGAGACGCGCTCTGGCTCGTCTCTACGGGGTTGAGGTTGAAGATTAGAAATTTGAGGGAGAGGATAGGAATAATTAATCACAAATTCTCCCCTATCGAGTCGCGGTAAAAATCCCTGGGGGACAAAAGGAATTAAGGCTAAACCCGCAATAAAACTGAAAATAGCCATTAGAATAACTCGTTTGCGGTGGGTGAGTGACCATTGCAAGACTCGGCGATAAGTTTCAATAATCGGGTGGGGTTTGGGAGGATAATTTTTAGGTCTATTTTTAATGGGTTTTAACCAATATACTGCTAAAACCGGGGATAGGGTTCGAGCGACTAATAGGGATATTAAAACAGCCGAAGAAATGGTTAGGGCAAAGGGTTTAAAAAACTGTCCTAACGCATCTCCCATAAACCCAACAGGCAGAAAGACTGCTACAATTGTTAGGGTGGAAGCGGTTACGGTTAAGCCAATTTCATTGGTTCCTTTTATGGCTGCTTCTCGAGGTGTTTCTCCGGCATCAATTAATCGAGAAATATTCTCCACATCAACAATAGCATCATCAACCACAATTCCAATTACTAAAGCTAAGGCTAATAAGGTTATTGTTTCTAAGTTGAATCCAGCAATTGCCATCACAATGCAGGTTCCTAATAAAGAAGTCGGAATCGCTAAAGCAGTAATTAAAGTGGCTCTGAAATTTCTTAAAAATGGGTAAACAACCGCAATTGCTAAAATAACAGCTAAGAATAATTCATTAATTGTAGAATGGGTGGCTTTTTTGATATAATCCGCTTGGGTTTCTGCTAAAATAATCTTGACATTGGTTAATTTTTTTTGTATATTATTAATTGTATTTTCAACTTGATTAACCACTTCCAAAGTATTACCATCACTGCGTTTTACGACCTGAAATGCTAAGACATTTTCCCCATTATATCTCACTAACGTGGGAGGGTCTTGAATTAAGGTTTGAGAACTTGATAAAGAGGCAATATCCTTTTGAGCGTCCCGACTTAACCCATCCCCTAATAGATTCACTTTTAAAACTCCGGGTAGGGCTTGAATTTGAGGCAGAATTTCCGCTTTAGTAATCGTAGTTAATTCTTTTAAGGTTTGGGTTTCACTTTGAATTGCGTAGGTAATTGCTGTTGATTCATTTAAGTTTAATGGAATAATATTATAATCGGTTTGAGTGGGAAATTGAATATTTTTTAAAACCGTTTCTACCTGATTTGTTGAGAATTCTAAGGAGGTTCCCACTAAAAAAGCTAAACTAATAATACTGCGACCTGCATAGGTAGAAGAACGTAAATCATAGACGCCCGGAATTGATTTGACCTCGGTTTCAATGGGTAAAGTCACTTTTAATTCCGTCTCCGTTGCCGTGGAAATGGGGGCGGTTGTACTGACCACAACTACCGGAAAAGTCACCTCGGGAAATAGGGCATATTTGAGACTACTAAAAGCCATGATTCCTGCAACAATCACCGCCATCCAAAACCCAATGGTAATTCGAGGATATGCAATAGCAAAACGAGAAATATTCAACTTTTCTCGTAGAGAAAGTTTGATTGAAGGCTGAATCATTGCAGATAAATAATAAATGAAAAATTGATGATATTATTGAAACTTGATTGTTAATAAACAACCCTAAGAATGAGTTTAGTTGATTAATTTCTCAGCACATTCTATCCCGACATCCACAAACTCATCGGGAGATTCTTTCGCCTTTTGAGCTTGAGTATAAATTTTTAGAAATTGCTCAAAACTATATCGAGATTGAAATTGATTAATTGTACACTGACAAACAATTTTTGCCTGTGGTTGGGTTAAACCTTCTTGAATACTCCGTTGACTACAACTGCTAATATAGGCATTGACAATTTCTTGGGGATATTTATATTTAGGTTGGGGTTGAGCCAAATTATTTTGAGCCAAACTCAAGTCCGGATCGAGTCCTAGACCTAAGAATAACGTACAATAAAATAGACGAGCCATGACCACAGGATTGATAATATTCATAGAAGATTGGTTTTAAATGATAGAGCCACCTTTGATTCCTTCAGGTACTCCCAGATGAATTGGCAACACTTACAATTGAAACATAAATTCTACCTAAAAATTCTACTTTTGAGCATGATTATTCTATTAATCACGTTTTCGAGTAGTGTTTGGCATCAATTCCAGAAACTTTCTGTCGCATCCCAATCGCCGGTGGATACATTTTTTGTGCTGGGGGGAAGTATTAAACGGGAAATGTATGTCACGGAACTCGCCAAACAAAATCCCCAAATTCCTATTTTAATTTCAACGGGATCAGATGATCCTTGTATTTTAAAATTATTTCAACGGGAACAAGCTCCGACCCAAAAAGTTTGGCTGGAAAAATGTGCCCGTTCTACGTTTGATAACTTTTTTTATAGTCAACCTATTTTGAGTCAATGGCACTCTCGTCATATTAAATTAATTACCTCTCCCACCCATTTACCTCGGGCTAAATGGATGGCTCAAATTATGTTAGGTTCTCATGGAATTTGGGTTGATGTGGAAACAGTAAAAGAAACCGGAGTGCCTGCAAATCGTGAATTTTGGCTAAAAACTGGACTAGATGTAACCCGCACTATTATATGGGCTTTGGTGAGTCAGGTGATTCAACCTTCCTGTTCTAATCAGATTAAATTAGAGGAAGTCAATCTTAAAAAATGGTGTCAGGAAACATTCTCCTGTGAATATCAAAGTGGCATTGATTCTAAATCTATTTGTCAGGAATTTGAATTACATAAACCCTAATATAGCAGGGAACAGGGAACAGGGAATAGGGAACACCCGATAATACTTCTGGTTGTTTTATGTCAGTATTAAAATGTTACAACCTCGACGCGGATTCCTATATTACCCATTACCCATTACCCATTACCCATTACCCATTACCTATTACCCATTACCTATTACCTATTACCGATTACCGATTACCGATTCATTACCCATTATTTATTCCCTATTTTTAAAATTACCAAAGGAAAAACATGGTTGATCCCTATACAAATTATAACTCAAATTCTCCTAATGTTCATGAAATTGCCCTTGATTTTCGTCGTTTAGGTTATATAGGGTTTTGGATGCAGTCCATATTGGCAATCATTCCCATATTGCTTTTAATTTTTGTTCTGTTTTTAAGACCGGCTTCTCCTTCTAATCCGCAAAATTCTGCCTTAGTGATTATTTTAGGATATGGCTGTTTATTCGCTTTAGTTTTTACAATTTATTGGTGTTTCCGATATACTCAAATTGGTAGTAAATTGGAAGATCCAAATGAACGACCTCTAAAAGCAGAAGTAGTTCATGCCCTATGGATTGGAATTGTGATTAATCTTATCGGCATGACCTGTGTAATTTTAGTGGGTTTCTTAATTGTAGGAACCCTATTGTATCGGATGCTGACCTTACCCCCAGGAGGGTCTAAAATTCTGACTCCGACTCCGGGGACAACGGTTTTGAATCCAGGTTCTATTGTCACCCCATTTAATTTAATTGCGATTCAAGCTATGCTAAGTGCCATGGCTGCGGAAGTCATCGGAATTGCCTTGAGTTTGTGGTTATTAACTCGTGTCAGTTCCCATCAATCTAATTCTTAATATTCCTACTTTCAAAGGAATTAGAATTAGAATAGGGTGGCTTTCAACCCAAAATTTGCGGGTGCTATTGGTGTCCGGTGTGATCAATTATCAGAGCTTGAAACTATGCCAGAAATTTCCGTTGTTATCTGTACCCACAATCGGGATAGTTATTTGGGTTCAGCCCTTGATAGTATCCTAAATCAAGAGTTTGACGATTTTGATATTGTCGTTATTGATAACGCCTCGACCGACCGCACCCGTGAAGTGGTCGAGAGTCGAATGCCCCATCCTCGTCTAAGCTACGTCTACGAAGGAATTTTAGGCCTAAATGTTGCCCGCAACCGAGGAGCCGAGGAAACCACGGGCTCAATTATTGCTTATTTTGATGATGATGCCCTGGCCCCCCCTCAATGGTTAAGTTGTTTAAACTCCGCCTATCAGACCCACCCCAAACTAGGTGTAGCCGGGGGAAAAGTCACCTTAATCTGGCCGGAGGGATTTACTCAACCCAACTGGTTATCCCCCACTTTAATTGATGCTTTGGGGGCTTATGATTTAGGGGATGAAATCGTATTCATTAAAAATGCTGGCCAAACCCCCAGGGGTCTAAATTACTCCATCCGCCGGAGTGTTTTAGAGGAAGTCGGAGGGTTTAAACTAAATTTGGATCGGGTGGGCAAAAATTTACTGTCCAATGGCGAACTCTATATGACAGAATTAGTCCTCAGACAAGGATGGCAAGTTGCCTATCTCCCCGAGGCAATTGTGGGTCATCATGTCTCGGTTGAACGGACTAAAGCGGGTTGGTATTTGCGTCGAGGCTGGTGGCAAGGGATTAGCGAATATAATCGAGAACAGCTTGAAGGTCGGGCAGGAGCGGCTCAAATCCGACGGGGAAGCGAAAATCTATTGCGGGGTCTTTATAAATCTATGAAGTTTTTCCGTGATCCGGCTCAACGATTTGAAAATTTTGTGTATGCTTACGGTCAGATCGGTTATATGGGGGCTGCTATTTCAGGGATGCTCAAGTCTCCATCAACTTCCCATCAATCCTAATTCCCCATTCAATATTGGGGCAGCTTGGATCTATTTTTTTATTGATAACGAGATAGCTAATTATGAATTCTAACCCCTCCAAACTTCCCATTTCTGTGTTGATTCCAGCCAGAAATGAACAATCGAATTTACCCGCCTGTTTAGCCAGTGTAGCCCGGGCTGATGAGATTTTTGTAGTTGATTCCCAAAGTAGCGATCGCAGTGTGGAAATCGCCGAAGATTATGGGGCTAAGGTGGTTCAATTTTATTTTAAAGGGGGATGGCCAAAAAAGAAAAATTGGTCATTGGAAACCTTACCCTTTAAAAATGAATGGGTGTTAATTGTAGATTGTGATGAACGAATTACCCCCGAGTCTTGGGACGAAATTGCCGAGGTAATCAAAAACCCAGACTATACAGGATATTATATTAACCGTCGCGTCTTCTTTTTAGGCACTTGGGTGCGTCATGGGGGCAAATATCCCGACTGGAATTTGCGTTTATTTAAGCATAAATTAGGCCGTTATGAAAACTTAAATACCGAAGATGTTCCTAATACCGGGGATAACGAAGTTCATGAACACGTGGTTATGTCTTCGGGTCAAGTGGGATATCTAAAAAACGATATGCTCCATGAAGATTTCCGAGATTTATTCCACTGGATTGAGCGCCATAACCGTTATTCTAATTGGGAAGCTCGGGTTTATTATAATACTTTAATGGGGACGGATGATAGCAAAACTATTGGTGCTGATCTCTTTGGGGATTCAGTTCAACGCAAACGATTTTTAAAGAAAATTTGGGTGAGATTACCCTTTAAACCCTTGCTGAGATTTATTATATTTTATATCATCCGCTTGGGATTCTTAGATGGGAAAGCCGGATATATTTATGGCCGTCTTTTAAGCCAATATGAATATCAAATCGGGGTGAAATTATTTGAATTGCGTACCTTTGGCGGGCAATTAAATGTTACCCCAAAACCAGTTAAACCCCCCATTCCCCATTGATTTATGTCCCAGGAAAAAACAACTTTTGTGGATTTACGCCAATACGATCAATCTAATTTTGATCGGGGAAAACCGGGTTGGTTTGTATTGTTATGGTGGTTAGTGCAAGCGATCGCATTTCCCCTGAGCTTACATCCTTTTAATGGAATTCGCTGTCAAATCCTACGATTATTTGGCGCTAAAGTAGGTCAAGGAGTTGTGCTGCGTCCCACCGCCCGATTTACCTATCCTTGGAAAGTAACTATCGGGGATTACAGTTGGATTGGGGATGATGTGGTTTTTTATAGCTTAGATGAAATTACCGTGGGAGAACATTGCGTGATTTCCCAAAAAAGCTATTTATGCACCGGAGGTCACGATGTTAAAGACCCTGGGTTTAAACTCCAAACAGCCCCAATTGGGATTGAAAATGGGGTTTGGGTGGCTATGGATTGTTTTGTTGGGCCAGGGGTTAAAATTGGCGCAAATTCAGTAATTGGGGCGCGTAGTAGTGTATTTAAAAGTATGCCCCCTGGCCAAGTTTGTATCGGATCTCCTTGTCGTCCCTGTTATCCCAGACCTATGCACTAATATAAGGGAACAGGGAACAGGGAACAGGGAACAGGGAACAGGGAACAGGGAACAGGAAACAGGAAACAGGGAACACCGGATCTGGGGTAAGACTTTTGACTGTTTCATGTCAGTATTGAAATGTTAGAACCTATTTAGGATTGCTATAGTTTTAATCCCGTTTAATTTCTGAATGTCTTTCTAAGGCAAATTGGATTAGTTGATGCACTAATTCAGGAAAAGAAACCCCCGTTGCTGACCAAAGTTGAGGATACATACTGGTCGCGGTAAAACCTGGGAGAGTATTAATTTCATTAATTAAAATTTCTCCGGTTTTTTCGACATAGAAAAAGTCAACCCGTCCCAACCCGGCGGCATCAACCGCTAAAAAGGCTTCAACCGCCATTTCTTTGATTTTATTAGCAATTTCATCGCTAATTTTTGCTGGGATAAATAGATCGGCTTTGCCTTCAGTATATTTAGTTTCATAATCGTAGAAATCACTATTAAAAGTAATTTCCCCGACTACAGACGCCTTGGGTCTATCTGTTCCTAATACGGCACATTCTACTTCCCGAGCAATGACTCCCGCTTCTACAATAATCCTTCGATCATAACTAGCTGCGTTATCTAGGGCGGTTTCTAATTCTTGACGGTTTCTGACTTTAGAAATTCCAACGGATGACCCTAAATTAGCGGGTTTGACAAAGCAAGGATAGCCCAATTCCACTTCTAATTCGTCACATAATTTGGGGAAAATACAGGGGTTAGAATAAATTTGCGATCGCATCACCAGTTTATATTTAACTTGGGGTAAACCCGCTTGAGAAAATGCCATTTTCATCGCAATTTTATCCATGCCAATCGCCGAACCCAAAACCCCAGAACCCACAAAGGGAACCTGCATTAAAGTTAATAACCCTTGAATAGTTCCATCCTCTCCATTGGGCCCGTGTAAAATAGGAAACCAAAGGTCAATTTCTGATAAATTAATATTTTGAGGAATGCGATCGCCCGGTTGAGCTTCATCGCTAGTTAATAGGGGTTTTCCTGACTCTAAAACCTGTTGGGCAATTTGGCTATCTTTCCAAACCCCATTTTTTTGAATATAGACGGGTATCAGTTCGTAACGAGTTGTATTTTCATCGGTTGTTAAGGCTTTGGCGATCGCTCTTGCCGAACTAATTGAAACTTCATGTTCTCCAGAACACCCACCAAATAATAATCCCACCCGTAATTTAGTCATAGTCATCGGAATCAGTGATCAGTGTAAGAGTTAATTTGATATTTTGACACTCGCATAGAGCCCGGTCGGGCTCACTACGACCTAAACAAAGATATCATGGAGCCCGACCGGGCTCACTACGAATTACTTGAATTTTCGGTAATTTTAAACCCTGGACAACTCCTTGAGGCTGCATTAATGGTAAAAAATCCTCTACTTTTTCAGCCCCAGCTATTTGTAAGGCTTTTAAAAGTTGGCTAGTTTCATCCATCAACTTTTCTACATTAATCCCACTATAATCAGGATAATAATAGTCTAGCTTTCCCAGGCCTTCCCCCATCAAAATAACAGCCCCTTTCCAATTTTTTTGGCTTAAATGATAGAGCCCGACGGCAATTTGTAAAACTCCTTGATAGAATTTTTTCTCCGGTTGTGGTGCCTCCATCCACAAAGCCTCTAAAGTGTCGTGACAAGCATAGAATTCTTGTTGATTAAATTCTTCAACTCCTTGCCAAAATTCCCGGGGAATTTCCGCTTCCATAGATTTAAACTCCCCAATAAAAATTAGAGATGAGTCACAATCTACTCACTCTATTTTTTTCTAAAATTAAATACCTAAAACCCCCACCAAACCCTAATTATTATTACAGAGTAGAGCGAACTTGTTCAATTTCTTCTAAGGAAATTTCTTGTTTATCTCCAGCAAAATCATTATCGGTGGTTAGGAATAACATACAATGACATTCTTTGCGTTCTCGCATCGGAACACAGGGACAATTCCAGAAGGCATTTTTAACTTCAGCTTCCTTATCTTCATAGTGACGACAGGGACAAAGGGGAGCACCTAAATCGTCTTTATGTTTAGCTAAACCCTCAATCACAACAGCAGTTACTGAAGGTTCGGCGCAGAAGTAAGTTCCCGTGCGTCTGGCGTACTGCTCGGAGAACTGCTTCATTGCAATTAGGCTCTTTTGAGTGGATAATTTATCGTTAGTTTCTGGGGTCATGGATCGGCGTGTAATTTGTATAACAATATTGTTTTAATTGTACCGCAATCGGTGTCAATTTGAAAAGAAACAGCAGAAAGGATAGATAAAAGACCCGATATCAGAATAAGTTGATCCTGATAAATTGGCTAAAAATTTGATTTTCTCAAGGAAGACTGAAGTTGAGATTTTAGGGGTTGATCGGGAATAATATCTAACCCTAAATAAGATGATTTTTGGCTTTGAGTATCAATTTTTTCCCGAGATATTAGATCGGCGGAATTGGGCCAAAGTAACCACCGACTTCCGGCGGGTAGTTGTTTTAAAGATTCAGAATTCTGAGTTAGCCAAATTATCGGAAAATTAGGGAGATTTTCCACAACTCTATCTTCTCCTAAGTTGACATCTGCCAAGGTATAAAGAACAACTCGATTTCCCGAAACTAATCCGGTTTTTGCTGTCCACAATTGCACATTTAATTGACTGTGGGACGCATAAAAATATAAAGAAGCGGCGGCAATTACGGCCTGTTCAAAATCATCGGGTTGCCAGAAAAAACTACTATCTAAAGCAATAATAACTTCTTGACCGCCATTGGAGGTTTCCAATTCCCTGACCCGTAGTTCTCCATAACGCGCACTCGAACGCCAATGAATTAAACGGGTAGGATCACCATAACGATAGGGTCTTAAAGTCCGAGTAATGCCTTCTGTTGCCATTTGAAACTGGCGATTTTCATAGACATTCGGGTTATAATCCTGTCCCATTTCATCAATAATAGGACAGGTCATTAAGGGTAAAACCAACGGATAAACAATCGCCGTGGCGGGTGCTTCTCGTTCCCGACTACACCAAAATAATCCTAATGGTGTGGCGGTTCTTAATCGTACTCCCATCCAATGATAAATTCCGCGTTTTTCGGTGGGAATATAAGTCACCCATTGACGAGATTGATGGGGAGGTAAAAATTCAATAACTGTGGTAGATTTTCCTAAACTTGGGGGTAATAAATCCTGAACTTGAATCAGAGTTTTCGCTTGATGAGTAGAATTTTCAATCGTTAATTCTAGGGTTAAATCATCTCCCACACTCACAGGGGGAATGATTTCTCGTTTAATGTTTATGGATAATAGGGAACGTTGAGGTAAAATTGCGGCGATCGCTAATAAAGCAAAACTAATTCCACTAATTACATATAACCATCCCGCCATTGTATTAGTAGCCGAGCCAAAGAAAAATATAGATAATCCGATGAGTAATCCTCCACTATAGGCAGGAGCTACAGCATGAAATTCTAACCAACGTTGCAATTTAAACCGATTTTTTTTCATGGGAAAAAGTAATTGAGAATAAAGGAGATTGGGGTTGGGTTACGAAATTTTTACAAAGCCGACGGGGGAGATATATATTCTTTATAATTTAATTAATGCCAAATTGTGTTGAAGTCAGCTAAAAAATCATGACGAACTCCGCTTCCCCCAAGCCAGTCCCCAAAATGCCTCCACCTCCTAGTGGTGTGGAGCCTTCATCTGTTGCTGTTAATTCTGCATCTTCGATCAAAATGATGGTCAAAGATGCTTATAGTAAAAAAGCCTCAGATATTCATATTCGGGTCGGACATACGCCTCGATTTAGGATTCAAGGTCAAATAGCTAGGGCTAAGGATCAAGCTAAAGTCACCCCTGAACTATTTGAACATTATTTGGATGAAGTTCTGACTCCCCATCAACGCCGACAGTTTGCGGACACAAAGGAACTAGACACGGCGGTATTTTATCCGGGGTTAGTGCGCTGTCGGGTGAATTGTTTTGATTCCCTGACCGGAGGCGCGATGGTTTTACGTTTAATTCATCTACAAATTCCCTCCATTGATGAATTATCGTTACCCCCAGTTCTGAAAAATATTATTAGTTATCCCCAGGGTTTAATTTTAATCACCGGGCCAACGGGTTCAGGGAAATCCACCACCCTAGCGGCGATGATTCGTCACCTGAACGAGACGGCTAAAAAACATATTGTAACCATTGAAGACCCAATTGAATTCGTTCACCCCTCGAAGATGTGTTTGATTAGTCAACGGGAAGTAGGGTTACATACCCTAGAATTTAATAACGCATTACGGGCGGTTCTGCGGGAAGATCCCGACGTGATTCTAATTGGGGAAATGCGCGATCGCACCACCGTTAATACGGCCCTGCAAGCGGCCCAAACGGGTCACTTAGTTTTAGGAACTCTCCACACCCGCAATGCTTTAAATGCCATTAATCGTCTGTTAAACCTGTTTAATGTGGATGAACAACCGACGGTGCGGATTCAGATTTGTGATTCCTTAGTGGCGGTGATTGCTCAATTATTAGTTCCCACCGTTGATAATAAACGGGCGGCGGTTCACGATGTTTTAGTGAATACTCCGGCCATGCGAGATTATCTCCTCAAAGGGGACGAGGAAAGCGCCCTACAGTTGATGGAATCAGATACCTATGAAGGAATGCAACTGATTAACCAAGCCCTATTTGAACAGGTGATTGCCGCCCGGGTCACCATGGAAGAAGCCGAAAAAACCTCTCCCGACCCCACGGATTTAGATCGTCGCTTCCGCATCGCCGGCATCGATAGTGGAGGTATCGCCCGCCAGTTCAAAGAAGGTAAATCCCCCTTCAGTGCCTAAACTGCCCTCCCCTTAAACTTAGTATTGAAATCCCCCATAGACAGTTAGGGTTTCAGGGATTGGGGCAACCACGGGGGATTGCCCCTACAAACAATCAAACAGCCCTGCTCCCCCACTCCCCTGCTCCCCCTGCCTCCCCTGCCTCCCCTGCCTCCCCGACCTCCCCTGCTCCCCCTACCTCCCCTGCTCCCCCACTCCCCTACCCCCCCTTCGTTCTATAATTTGGCAATCCTCTTAATCTTGCCTTGATCGTGATTGCCCTTTATCCTGGTAGCTTTGATCCGGTTACGTTAGGACATTTAGATGTCATT
>DATNRE010000405.1:0-1503 GCA_036703685.1 Candidatus Obscuribacterales bacterium | reverse complement strand
TCGTTTAACCACAGCAGTTTTGGATCAAGTACTGATTGATTTAGATAATCATGGTTTATCAAATGGTAATTTGGAGATCAGGGATCAAAAAACCGGCCAGAGTATTACCTTTAATTCCTTGATTGCTTATAATAATTTGGTAGCTAAGGGTTGGACGATCGATGTACCTGCTCCGGCTGCACCAAATACACAGGTAATTACTTTAACGACAACATCAACTAATTCTTCATGGTCTCCAGCCACAGTAACGAATTCTGCGGCTTTATTAAAATGGGCAGTTTCGGGAGGAGTTTCAATTCCGGAGGTTGTTATAAATGATCCTACTTTTGATCTAAACGGTAACACAGGAACAGCAACAATAACTGTTACAAGTGATGATGGGTTTTCTGGACTGACTGCATTGGATTTTTGGGTTGAGCCTGATGGTGGGTTTATTACGAATATTGACTTATCGAATGCAACAGCTTTAACGAGTTTGAACATGCGCTATAATAGATTAACAAGTTTGGATGTAAGTCAGAATACAGCTTTGACGAGTTTAATTATACGAGGTGGCCTAAGTCAGATTCCTGATCAAGCACTAAATACATCAACAAATACACAATTGAACCAATTATGGATTGATGATACTGGAATTAACTCGGTTGATCTGTCTAACAATTCTTTATTAACTGATGTAAGATTATATTTGGCTCGTTTAACCACAGCAGTTTTGGATCAAGTACTGATTGATTTAGATAATCATGGTTTATCAAATGGTAATTTGGAGATCAGGGATCAAAAAACCGGCCAGAGTATTACCTTTAATTCTTTGATTGCCTACAACAGGTTAATTGCTAAGGGCTGGGTGATAGATGTACCAGCTCCTGCTGGGGCACCGGGTCCTGAGATCAATGTGACTTTGGGGGGTACGAGTATAGCTACGGGCAATGTGCCTGTGATAGCTGATGGCAGTGATTTTGGACAGGTAGTGATTGGCGCACCGGTTACAAAAACGATCAGAGTTGAGAATTTAGGGGATAGTCCATTAACAGTAAACGGATTCTTTGCCAATTCTTCAGGAGGATTTATTTTTGTTCCACCATTTAGTTTTTCGCCTACTGTGCTTGCTCCGGGAGGTTTTTTTACTGTTTCAGTTACATTTAATCCTTCAGCTATTGGAGTGCAAACAGGGAGTTTAACAATCAGCAATAGTGATACTAGTGGTAATGAAAATCCTTATGTGATTAATTTAAGGGCAGAGGGAGTGACCGTAATAACCAATCCTTCTATAGTTGTTCTTGGTAACGGGTTAGAAATTGCCAATGGAGATGTATCACCTGATATTACTGATAATACCAATTTTGGTCAGGTAGAAAATAATTTGACCAAAACCAATCAGTTTACCATTGAAAATGATGGAACAGATGATCTGGAGGTTACGGGTATTGATTTTACTTTTGGCGCCGACGCTGAGTTCTCTATAGTTGCTCCTGCATTTCCGCAGGTGATTGTTCCCGGTGG
>DATNRE010000404.1:0-6328 GCA_036703685.1 Candidatus Obscuribacterales bacterium | reverse complement strand
TGGGTGTCTATTTCCCCCCCGAATACTCCCATCCGGGCAGAAGTTCAAATTCGCTATCGGTCGCAACCCGAACCCGTCACCGTAATTCCGATTCATCCCCCGGATGGAGCAGAAATTGATCCCAAAATCGGTTCCTGCGTTAAACTGATTTTTGATGAACCGATCTTTGGAATTACTCCGGGTCAAGCTGCGGTTTGGTATGACGGAGATTTGGTTTTAGGCGGGGGAATTATTGAACAGCAAAAATGAATTTTAGCGAGGGGGTTAAATTGAATTAACCCTTTTCGCAAGTTGAGAAAATAGAACAAAAATTATCCCTGGCGTAAAACTAAGGATTCAGGGGGATTAATTGTAATCCAGATAACAGTAATATTACGGATATTTTGCTAAATCTAGTTTATAATTGTGGCGGAATATAAAAAAAAATAATTCCGAAAAATCACGGATTACAAACTAGGTCAATTTGTGCTAAAAAATGCAGTAACGCCGATCTCAATCTCTCAAATTTAAGGAAAATAGAGGAACTGTGACCCAAACTTTAACCCCGTCTAATACCATTCGTAATGTTCATCGCACAGTTCTCGATAACGGAATTGTGTTGCTGGTAACTCAAAATCCGGCGGCTGATATTATTGCCACTCGTTTATTTTTACGCACCGGAAGCCGTTGGGAACCCCAGGAAAAAGCCGGACTTTCCCATCTGTTGGCGACGGTATTAACCAAAGGAACAGACCAGCTTTCTTCCCTAGAAATTGCCGAACAAGTTGAATCAGTCGGGGCTAAATTAAGTGCAGACACGTCAACGGATTACTTTTTACTCAGTTTAAAAACCGTTGCTTCCGATTTTCCAGAAATCTTAACTTTAACGGGTCAATTATTACGGTTTCCCTCCTTTCCTGAAGAAGAAATCGAACTAGAACGCCGCATCACCCTCCAAGGAATTCGGTCACAACGGGAACAACCTTTTTCCGTCGCCTTTGAACAACTGCGACAACAGATGTATCAACATCACCCCTACGCCCTTTCTACCCTAGGAACCGAAGCCAGCGTTTCCCAACTCAGCCGCGCCGACCTTCAGCAATTCCATCAAACCTATTTTCGCCCTGATAATTTAATTATCTCCATCGCCGGACGCATTACCCCAGAAGACGCTATTGCACAAATTCAACAGGTATTTGGCGACTGGATAGCCCCTGAAACCCCCTTACCGACGTTATCCCTACCCACCCTAAGATCCTATCCCCAAAGTTCCATCACCCCCCAGGAAACGCAACAATCCGTGGTGATGTTAGGCTATTTAACCAGTTCCGTTAACCATGAGGACTATTCGGCGTTAAAAGTTTTAAATACCTATCTGGGAAATGGGTTATCTAGTCGGTTATTTGTGGAATTGCGGGAAAAACGGGGGTTAGCTTACGATGTATCGGCTTTTTTCCCCACCCGTCTCGACCAGTCTCAATTTGTGGTTTATATGGGTACGGCGCCGGAAAATACCGAAATTGCCATTGATGGGTTACGGACTGAAGTGGAACGTCTGGTGAATACTCCCCTAACGCCCGATGAGTTACAAGTGGCTAAAAATAAACTGTTGGGTCAATATGCTCTGGGGAAACAAACCAACTCCCAACTGGCGCAAATTTATGGCTGGTATGAGTGTTTAGGGTTGGGGATTGAATTCGATACGGAATTTCAGAATAATATTGCGGCGGTGACTTCGGCCGAAACCCTGCGGGTCGCTAACCACTATTTTATTGAACCCTATCTTTCCGTGGTTGGCCCGGAAGCCTTTGTTAATGCCTTTTCTGTTTCCGAGTCCTAGGGGGTTTTCTGAACATCAGGGGGGAATAGTGGGAGCTTTCTCCCTTGGGAACATAACTCTAAGATTGGTTTTTCATATATTCTTTAATCACAGGTTGAAGACTCAAGTAAGATTCTTTATTATTCCTGGCTTGTTGAATTAAACCCCGTTTTTTTAAACCCACATTCCGCAGATATTTAAGCCAATTGAATTTCCAATTAAATTGTAATAAATAATAGCCCAAATTATTGCCATGTAATAATTTGGGCTATTTTTAATGTAGAATAATAATTACAGTAGCTGAACAAATAAAAATATGAAAAAACCCCTAGAAGCGATAGAAATCGTGAATTTAGACCATTTAGGAATAGTAGCAGGCGTAATAGATGAGATGGAATTAGTAGAAGAAGTCAATAAAAAAGTGGGATTAAGAGCAAAAGAAGCCATAAGCCCAGGACAGGTAATGAAAGCAATGATTTTGAATGGATTAGGATTTTTGAGCGCGCCATTGTACCTATTCGAGAACTTTTTCATCGGGAAAGCAACAGAACATTTAATAGGAGAAGGAGTAACAGCAGAGCAACTAAATGATGACCGAATTGGGAGAGCATTAGATAAATATTATCAAGCGGGAACAACAAAGTTATTCACAGCAATAGCCCTAAAAGCAGCCCAAAAATTCCAAGTAGAAAGGGAGAGCGTACACCTAGACAGCAGTTCGATATCAGTAGAGGGAGAATACAAAAGTAAAGAAGAAGAAAATCAGGAAGAAGAAGAAGAAATGAAAGCGATAAAAATAGTGCATGGATACTCAAGAGATAAAAGACCAGATCTGAAACAATTTATAATAGATATGGTGGTAAGCGGAGACGGAGATGTGCCATTATATCTAAAAATAGATGACGGAAACGCCGATGATAAAAGCGTATTTGTAGAAAGGCTAAAAGAATTTAAAAAGCAATGGACATTTGAAGGAATATGTGTAGCAGACAGTGCGTTATACACAGCAGAGAATATAGGAGCAATGGAAGGAATGAAATGGATAACAAGAGTGCCATTAAGTATAAAAGAAGCGCAAAATAAGATAGAAGAGATAGAAGAGGAAGAATGGGAAAATAGTGAAATAAGAGGATATAGAATAGCAACGAAATCAAGTGAGTACGCCAACATCAAACAAAGATGGCTAGTGGTAGAAAGTGAAGCCCGGAAGCAATCAGCTATTAAAAAAATATCAGAGCAAGTAGAAAAACAGTTAGAAAACGCCAAAGCAGCGCTGCGAAAGCTATCAAAACAAGAGTATGCCTGCATAGCCGATGCAGAGATAGGGATAAAAATATTATCAGACTCGTGGAAATATCACCAAATAAAAGAAATAAAATGCACAGAAAAAGCCAGAAAGAAAAGCCAAAGTAAAACTGAAAAAGCCAACAAAGAAAAGACAATAGTTTATCAAGTTACAGGGGAGATAGAACCTAGAGAATCAGTGATAGAAGCGGAAAAAATCAAAGCAGGAAGATTTATATTAGCGACAAATATATTAGATAAGAAAGAGGTGAGTAATGAAAAGCTATTAGCCGAATATAAAGCGCAGCAAAGTAACGAGAGAGGATTTAGATTTTTAAAAGATCCGTTATTTTTCACAGCGAGTGTATTCGTGAAAAAACCAGAGAGAGTGGAAGTAATAGCGATGATAATGGGATTGTGTTTATTAGTGTATAACCTAGCCCAAAGAAAATTGAGAAAACAATTAGAAACAGCCCAAGAAGGGGTAAGAAATCAGGTCAAGAAATTAACGAATAAACCGACGATGCGGTGGATATTTCAAATGTTCCAAGCGGTGCATTTAGTCAGGATAAATGGGGAGAAACAAGTGAGTAACTTAACCCAAGAACGTCAAGAAATATTGCAGCATTTAGGGAAATCTTGCTGTGAATACTATTTAATGATTTCTGGGGGATAAAGATTGAGAGAAAGGGGAAAATAGTTGTAAATAAATCTAAGTTATGAGTCAAGATGAGAACTCTTGGCTGGAACGAACTTGGTTATAAAATACAAATGTGTTAAAAAAATAGGATTCTATTTGTATGAAAAAATAGCAATTATTTATGTTTAGTTAAATAGCGGTAAATTAGCTATAAAATCTGATAGTAAAGCCTCGGAAGTTCAGAGAAGAACTGTAAGGGTTTTCAATTTTTTAGAATTAGTGGAAAATTTAGCCCCCATCTGCGGAATGTGGGTTGCACCCCCAAAAATAAGTGCGTTAGCGTAGCGTACCGTAGGCAATCGCTCCTGATGCTATGCTGAACTTATTGGCTCAAACCATTCAGCAAACTGCGGTATTAATCGGTGCTGTAGACGCAAGTATTTCTGAAACCAAACAAAATTGGAATCTGCTGTTTTAATCAGAAATCAGATCTGAGGGACTCAACCAAATCTTATTGGCTATAAGTAGCAAACTCTTTGCTCGTTCCTCAATCTCTGGTACCCGCCAATTCTCCTGCTGAAGAATCCAACGATTTAGCTCAATATGTGTATTTTGGAGTTTAGCTTTCTTCTCGGAAAATGGTAGATTACCTAACTCTGAATTGTAGCCGGTTAGAGTCAAATTTCCAAAAGTATCAAGCCAAGTATTATGAATTTTCTCTGCCTCTGCACCTAACTCATCTTTCCATTCCTGATTCATTGTTTGAGGCATAACGTGTTCTATTGTTACCTTAGAAAGATCCACAGTTTCTTTGTGTTTAAAAGATTGTTCAAGACGGCAAAGGATAAAACGAGTGATTCTACTTCCATATTGTGGTTGTTTTATAAAGGCTATGTCAAACTCAGCATCCTTGGGAAAACGACGAGATGATGATAAAGAACGTTGCAACCATTTGGTATGATCCGCCTCCGGGAAGTTTTTAGCCAATTGAATAAACAGTTTGTTTAACGAGTTAGTTGGTATTTTGCAAACAGCCCGTCGAACTACAAATGACTCAATTAATTTAAGGCATTTCTCCAATTCAACGTCGATTAGATGCCCAGTCTGACAAGCATCAAATAGACGGAGTAATAGGGGATAGGAGGTCGTTACTTGAAGTTCGTTGATATTCTCCAAGCATTCACTAATGCTCGTTGTTTCTTCTTGGTCTGGGAAGAGAAATCTAGCGTAAAATTCGCCGAACCGAAGCATAGACTGAGCCTCTGCTTCGACGGCTTCCGTTGCATCCATGTTTTTCAATTTCGTCTTGATAGCCGCATAAATACCACCCTGTTTGATATTATCACCATCCTTCATTGTGTAGTGGCGCAGAAATTCAGGGAGGTCGGATTTAAGCCTCTTCTCAAGGGGAATCCAATATTTTGAGTGAACTCTTTCTTGCTCTCCACCAGTAGAAATCGAGTGACGGAAGCGCATCAATAAATAATTCCTTACTAAGTCAGCTTGGGTAAGTGGTTCACCCTTAAAATTCAGACTTTCAAAAATTAAATACGGATCGTCATCTTCTCCAAGGTTAATCATTACAACTTGAAGACGTTGCTCTAGGGTAGTTAACACTTTGGAAATATCTATGGGATCGTCGTTAAGGTCAGTACCTTTAAGCAATTTGTCCCTGAAAAAGTGATAGGCAGCAGCCATCCGAACATCTTTATTATTTTCTGGAACCTGGCGGTCGAGGGCTATGGCGCGATACACATCTCGATCTACTTGCGTTGGCACAAACTTTAAAGTGTCCTCCGGTTCGCGGAAGCGATTGGTCAGGTAAACTTCCTGTATGCGTGAGGCTGAATTTGCATCAAGACAATCACGCAGAACGCAGAGAAGTAATGACACAGTTGTGAGGCGTTGCTGTCCATCGATAATCAGATACTTACTGACTCCTACGGGCACGCTGCGTGCTGGGACAGAAACGATGGCACCCATAAAGTGGGTTCCTGTGTCCCCCATGTCATATTGCACCATTAGATCGTTCCAGAGTGTCTTCCAATTGTCTTCACCCCAGGTATAGGGACGCTGAAACAGAGGAATGAGATTCTGTTTTTCCCCGTTGAAATACTGAATAACTTTGGCTGGCGCGGCTTCCATTGTGTTTGATTTGTCCTTTAGTTGGTGAAAGTCACCTGTTTATTAGGCAATGATATAGCTACAAATTAAACCTAGCAAAGATTTTACAATAATGCCCCTATCGCTCTTCTGATCTAATTATTTCTCATGTTAACTACTCCTCCTTAGCCCTTTGAATCATAATATTTTTGATTCTCTCACAGAACTCTAAAAAGAACTGAAAAGTTTTAAGGTCTTCAGGTTGATCTCGTACTCTTTTTTGTAGTTCCTCAAAATAGTATTTCTCTTTAGCATCCTTGGGATTTTTCTTGCTATATGTTGAATTTTTTGATCTAAAAACTTCTCTTAAATATTCATAATGGAAGTCAGCATGATTTCTCATTTTATCTTTTCCCATCTCTTCAGGATTGTTCTGAGAGACATCATAGTAGTTTACATAGCTTGCCAATGGCAAATCTAGTGGTTGCCTAGAGTCAAAAATC
>DATNRE010000403.1:0-1640 GCA_036703685.1 Candidatus Obscuribacterales bacterium | reverse complement strand
GGAACCTGACGAACAAACCGACACCGTATCAACTGCTTTATTCTTTCGCTTTTGTTCTCCCTGTGGTTGCTCTCCGTATTTTATTGGGCCCGTTCCCTTCTTCACCTATCGAGTCAATTCTCCCATTTTTGTTGGAGTGTTAGAACCCTCGCCGCCTGGATTTTCCTCGATACCAACACAAGCAGATGTTTCAACAGAATCTTCTGTTATGTCCCCAAAAAGTTTGCTTTCTCCACGTTCTCGTCAGACTCAATCAAAGTTAACTTATGGACAGGTGCAAGGCGTTAATATTGAAGTTTTGTCTGAAGCGATCGCGAGTTTAGAAAGCAGCAATTTAGACTTAGCCATTGGCCCTTATGTTTGTGCAGATAACAATCGCAATTGTGGTAGGGCTTTAGGCAAATATCAATTCATGAGTTACAACGAATATGCAAGCGGTATGATTGCCTCAAAACCTGGAGGAGAAACATTTTTAGCCCAACTTGCTAAGGGATATCAACCCACAGAAACAGAACTATTTCAATATTTTCCCCCGGCGGATCAAGAGGCGGTATTTGTCCAAAGTCTCATTGATAAACTTAACGCCACCGTTGCAGAAATTGACCCAACAACAGGGCAATTGTTTGAAGGTGAACGCTTAATTGAACGAGTCGCTCAAAAACACTTTGGCGGCGATTCTTCTCAGGTTGATGGTCAAGCCACAGATGCTTTTGGTCGGTTGACCTTAAAAAGTTATGGTCTTGATGTTTTAGGACGTTATCAAGTTAATGGTGGAACTGTTATTAGCACCAATACCAGCTTGAATAGCCAGTGATTAACCCGTTAAGGAGGCTAAATAAATGTTACTAAGAAATAGACGAAAACCCAAAATTATTGTTTCTAATCATTCGATTAATGCTCGATTAAGCCCAAAAGTTTTTGTATTACCTAATCGAGATATAATACCTGTGTATAAACCTCAAAACATAGAACCTAAACCGCCTCGTTCTTTTTTATGGGTAGGAAGATGGTTTCGGTTTGGAGTGGCGTTGTTTCTGTTCTTATCAATGCTATTGGGAACAAGCGGTTGTAGTTCAAACCCGACATCAGTATCTTGGTTAAAAGCCACTGAAATTGTTCCACTTGATTTAGTCAAAACAGTGATTACTGAAAATTCTCAACTCAATCCTCAAGAAGTTTCATCCAGCGTAAACGCTTTTATCGTAAAAGGAAAAGCAGGTCAGCTAATTGTTTTTAACTTGAATCATCAAGGAGTATGTGGAAAAGCCAAGTGTTTATATGTTGGTTATCTAATTTCTAAAAAGACTACCCCTGTTCCTGTATTAACAACCTATCTAAACCCTAACTTACCTCCCCAAACTCCATTATTTAAAATCGTGAGTGATCCTTCCCTCTCCTCGGATTTACCTTGCTTACAAATACAGCAATCGATTGGAAAGAGTATGCGACAGACTAAATGGTGTTTTAATAATCATCAATACCAAATTGTACAAACTTCTGTGATTGAATCTACTGCTAAACAAAAGTAAAAAAATCCCCTCGTCCTAATGGAAAAAGGGAATTTTATAGGAAATAATTGGAGAGATCTTTATTCATCCATATCTTGATCAAATTCATCCAAATCTAAATCTTCATCAAAC
>DATNRE010000402.1:0-2122 GCA_036703685.1 Candidatus Obscuribacterales bacterium | reverse complement strand
CCTCAGAGTCCTAAAGGACTTACTACAATTTTTTGTGCTTGTAGTGAGGCGTTCACGCCTCAGAGTCCTAAAGGACTCACTACAATTTTTTCTACTTGTAGTGAGGCGTTCACGCCTCAGAGTCCTAAAGGACTTACTACAATTTTTTCTGCCTCTGAGTCCTAAAGGACTCACTACAATTTTACGGAATTTTTAAATTAATCTAAAAAAGGTTATAAAAGAGTGATGATAAAACTAATAATTAATAACCCTAAAACAACGACCCAAACAATATTCTGTTGCAGCCAACTTCTGAAGACAATAGATCGGGTTTGCTGAGGTTTAATCGGAGTAGAAATTAACGGTTCAGAACGATTTTGATAGAGGGTACAGTCCTGAGCCAAAGGACGTTTGGGAAAGTTGCAGGTATCATCGTCGTGATAGAGACAGGTTTCACAGAGATATTCCTTCCCCGTCGAACGATAGAGGGGAATACCGGGGTGTCCAAAGGCTTTGAGTTGAGCTTGACAATAAGGACAACTTAACGCCTGGGGGTCAATAAGTTGGTGACACCGGGGACAATGGGACATTTTGAAAATTTAAACCCAGAAAAATCGAATCGGCGAATTGGGGAAAAATACCACAAAATAGAAAATGTGAGTCAGTTTAAACATAAAGCCTAGCTTTATATTTGCACTTTAGCAGCCTAATCAGGTTAGAAACAATGGATAATCAAAATAATTTACTCCGACAACTGTTGATGATTGGGATCGGGACAACTTCCCTAGTGGCGGAAAAATTGCAGGAAGCCACCGATCAGTGGGTCAAAGACGGGACGATGAATACAGACCAAGCCAAAAAGTTTGTTGATGACATGATGCAGGGTCTTAAACTCGATCAAACTAGCCTAGAAGACCTGATGCAGCGCCAATTCCGTAATTTAATGCAGGATGTGGGGGTTCCCCGTCAGTCGGAACTTGACGAGTTACGCGGACGTCTCGACCGCCTGGAACGTCAGGTCAGAGACTTGGAAAATCGTCTTTGGCGTTAAAAAGTCCCCGAATAATGTCAAACTTGAATCTTGGGTTTTCCCTAAAACAACAATCCTAAAGGTACATCATTAGATGCAGGAGGATGAATTTTGCGAGAAATTCTAATTAGCTTAGGGGTGATTATTGTTTGTACGGTTGTGTTAGTTGTAGCTCAAATTACAACATCAGTACAACAGGCACAAGCGGTTAATCAAAATACTCCGATTGCAGTGCAACAAACGGTAGCAACTTCTAGTAGTCCTTTGTTCGCACCCGATCTGGTTGCCAATGCTCAAACTATTATTGCTCAAAACATGACAAATTCAGAAGAACAGGTAATTACAACGGACTCCGGTTTGCAGTATGTGGATTTGAAAGTGGGAGAGGGTGACTCTCCTACCAAGGGTCAAAAAGTTACGGTTCACTATACGGGAACTTTAACCGATGGGGCAAAATTTGATAGTTCTCGCGATCGCGGACAACCTTTTCAATTCAATATTGGTATGGGTCAAGTGATTAAAGGTTGGGATGAAGGTGTGATCACCATGAAACCAGGCGGACGCCGCAAGTTAATCATTCCACCGGAATTAGGGTATGGTTCTCGTGGTGCGGGCGGTGTAATTCCTCCGAATGCAACATTAATTTTTGATGTGGAACTGTTAAAAGCAGGTTGATTATTTCATCCTTAAAAGTTATAGACAAGCTCCAATAAACCGGGTTTCTAGTTATTATATATATGAAGAAACCCGGTTTCTGTGTATGAATTTAGCCCGAACGAGGATTGGCTAAATTTCTGAATTTAGTAAATTGAGGATCAAATAATAGTTTAATGGTTCCTGTGGGGCCATTCCGATGTTTAGCCATAATAATTTCGGTAATTCCTCGGTCTGGGGTATCGGGATTATAATAGTCATCTCGATAAATCATCATCACTAAATCCGCGTCCTGTTCAATTGAATTGTGGACAACGATGTTATTTGCTACAAAATTATGCAAACTAGGAACCGTTAAATCAAAAACTTCTTCCTCGCCAGTAGGGATGATTGAGACTATTTCATCCCAATAAACATCACTATTACCAAGAGCAAGTAACTCGTCTGATTGAACAATGT
>DATNRE010000401.1:0-5911 GCA_036703685.1 Candidatus Obscuribacterales bacterium | reverse complement strand
AACTTCCTTTGATTATTTTCAATCCCAAAACTGAATTAATTGAGATTGAAGAACCATTAAAACAATTAAGTTTGTTTGACTAAAACGGGCTACCGCCTAATGACGTTGATGTTATTTGGACAATCCCAATGTATCAACGTCCCTTCGACTACGCTCAGGACAGACATCCTTATCAATGGACAATTCATAGTGCTTTTCACGGTGCAGATTTCTGGTTGATTGCAAAACATAATCGGGAAATGTTAGGTAAACCAATTCGTGAATACAAAAAGGGTTGTTTTGGACTATTAGCCCCTGAATGTTTCGATCCAAATTATGCCTTTTATCTCTGTTTGTATCTCTACAATGAGAGATTTTGGCAATCTTATAGTTACGGAAGTTTAGAACTGAAACATTTACGAATTACTGATGTCCGAGATGTTTTTAAACCCGATAGCTACCTGATTTCTCCAACTGGAAATCTAATTGTCTTGAGTTCTAATTTAGGACTAGCTACCGCTTAGATTTTATGAACTTTAATTCTTGCAAAATACCTGTCATGAGCGGAGTCGAATGGATGGAAACTAAACTGAATTCTGAACTCAACCTAAATCTCAACCTAAATATTGATGTTGATTTGATTATCGAACGACTTCAACTTGATGGGGTTTTTGATTGTGATCGCATTCCCCAACATCTCGTCAAACAAGCTCTTTCCAAATGGCTCTCCAAGATTGAAGATTCAATCAATAATGAACCCGATTGGTGGATTCGACAAATTGAATCTAAGGCTTTTAAGGAATCAATTAACTCCTTCCTTGATGATTATTCTCAAGATTCTGAAGGTATTGAACACGCTGAAAATTCTGAAAACAAAAATGAGTTTGCTATTCTTTCCTAACAACCATGTCCTGAGCGGAGTCGAAGGGAAACTCAAAACTATCAGGGTGTAAGCAAACCAATTCCTAAATCATACCAGGATTCTATTAGTTTGTCTATAGGATCTTGGTATTTTCTCAACTAAACCTCAACCAAAATTAAACCAATGATTCCTAACAAATCTCAATTTCTTTCTGAACCCTTCGACCATGCTCAGGAGAGCCTTCAAGTTGATTCTGAATTAGAGCTTGAACTCTCTACTGATCCTAATCAATCACTCCGAAAGTTTGTTGAACAGAAATCCGTGATTAAATCTCTTTCTGACCAACTTATTGAACTCGAATCTGATGCGATTAATGAAGCTCTTGCTATCCATCAAGATAACATGAATAACAACAAGAATAATGTTATTTATCAAGATAGCATTGCAAAAGTTGTTATTGTGTTTCGTCAAAAATACGTTAGCTCTAAGGATTCACCGGAGTTGGCAAAGTTAGAGGAACTGATTCGCTCTGAGGAAATTATTATCCTTCAACGCAATGGCGAAAAACTCAATAAATTAGATTTTGAGATTGAAGAACTTGAGGATCAAATAAAAGCTCTTGAAGCTCGGAAAGAAAAGCTCTTGAGTTCTAAACGAATTGAGATTTTAAAAGCAGAATATCAACAATTAATTCAGGACTTAGCTTATAAAGAACCTGGGTTAAACGTCAGTTTCAAACATTAATTAATTATAATGGTAAATAATTCTACCATTTAGGTAACTAGCTACCGCTTGGGTTTTTTGATTGGTTTCCCAAATAAAAAATCAATCAAACTAAAACTAAAACCACTTACAAAACTAGAACAAACCATGAATATTATCCAAATCGACGGATACGGATTTCTGATTCCCAGTTCTCCGAGTCGTTATCGCGCCAATTGTTCAAAAGAATGGGGTCAGTTTGTTGGGGGAAATACCAATAATATGACTTGTTCCGAAGCTGAGAAAGCCGGATTAACTAAAGGAAAATTCGTTGAAATGGCAATCGCTCAAATTTCGACAAAGATTCTCACCTTTGAACCCAATTATATCAATGAGGAATTTCTGGAAATTTGGGGGATTCCGGTTGCTGGTGAAATGAAGTTTCAATTCCATGAAAAGGCTTCTGAACTTTCAACTTTTCTGATGCACCGCCAGTCTAAAGATAAATTCACGCAATTAACAGAGCAATTTGTTAAAGATGCGTTAAATAGTTGGGCTTCTGAAGGCATGAAAGCTGATTTTGGCGAATATAGTTTGGCTAAAATCCGTGAGAGTTACAACAACCTGATTTTCCGATTTGAGATGACCAAAACAGAAGGAAAACATGGGAATTATTTCTACGTTGAAAGCAGCTATCGGGCGGCAACTGGTGAAATCGAAATCGCGGCTCTCAAGGCTGCAAAAGAGATTCAATCAATGGCTTTAAATCCTTGCTTTGACCAACGATTGATTGATAACCAAAGTAAATCCCTAAGCAGTATGTCAACCATCGAAACCGAAACCGTCCCTGTTGCCCAATTGAATGCAAATAACACCAAATCTCTGAAATCTGCTTCTGCTAAATAAACCTTAATAAAGTCGGGGAGAAATCCTCGGCTTTTTTTATCAACATTAACCAAAACATTAGGAAAAATCAATGACAACTACAATTTCTTGGACTGACGAAGTGTGCAATCCAATCGTTGGATGCTCCCGAATTAGTGAGGGATGCCAGAAATGTTATGCAGCAACAGCCGCCAAATCAGCGAGACTCCAACAATTCCCACAATATCAGAAAGTGGCGAAGTGGAATGGAACAGTTGAATTTGTCAAAAATCAACTTGAAAAACCTTATAAATGGAAGAAACCCAAGAAGATATTTATTTGTTCAATGGCTGATATTTTCCATGAGAATGTTCCATTTGAATGGATTGAAGAAATATTTTACATGATTGAAAATTGTCCTCAACATACGTTTCAAATTCTGACCAAACGCCCAGAACGAATGATTGAGTTTTTTGATTGGTATTCAGCCCGGTGTAGTGATCATTCTGTTGGGTTGCAATGGAGTATCCCCGATAATGTTTGGCTTGGGGTTAGTTGCGAGAATCAGGCAATGGCAGATAAGCGAATCCCTTTACTTATGGAGATACCCGCGAAGGTACGATTTCTAAGTTGTGAACCTTTGCTTGAACCTCTTGATTTATCGAAGTTCCTACCAATTGAATGGTCAGAAATTGCCGAGGATTGGATTGAATCATGGCCAGGAATCGGAAGTTACAGCCGAGATACTTACCCAGATTGGGTGATTGTTGGAGGAGAGTCGGGAACGGGCGCTCGTGAATGTCACGTTGATTGGATTCGGGATATTGCGAGTCAATGTCAATCAGCTAAAGTCCCCGTCTTTGTTAAGCAATTGGGAAGTAATGCGTTGCAGGGCGATATCGCTAATGGTAGCAAACTCAAACTCAAAGACCGTAAAGGTTCCGATATCCTTGAATTTCCCGAAGATTTGAAACTTCAACAATTTCCATTTCCAAGAACCTTATGAATAAACTAAATTTGAGAAAAATGGCTTGGACAAAGCCATATTGCACTTATTCGCACCTGAAGATAAAACAGGGCAGTCTGATTTTTCTGTTAACTGTGCAATCTGGAGAAAATTATAGGGGTGTCGGCGGCTGTTTCATCAATCTAACCAGTGATAAGCCGTTCACAACAAGCAGAGAATGGCAATTTGACAGCATAGAAGAAGCTAAAGAATTTCTAATCTGTGAAGCTGAAAAGTTTTTGTAATAACAAATTCTGTTATTCTGTTATCGCAATAACAAATTCTGTTATTGCGATAACAAATTCTGTTATTCTGTTATTCTGTTATTTTGTTATAGGGAGTTTAAAACATTCTCCTAACCCCAGGCAGAACAAACTCAGGGTCGCCCCAAATCCCAAGATTTCCTTGATACGCCTCATATTGAGCCATCAAGATATCCTGACAAAGTAATATCCCTCGTTTTGGCAAGTTGTAACGAACTATTGGAAGTAAATCATAAGCTAATCCTTGTCTCAACAATTCAACCTGAATATTCAACTCCCTTGAACCAATAAACCAATCAGCTAATAATCTACCGTATTTATCAGCACCATAATCTTCAATAAAAAATAATTCCTTATTAGAATCAATCAAATCCTCAAGAAACTTCTTAGCTTCTTGTCCCCACTTACTAGGCATCTCTGGGCAATCAATCCAACGACATCTTGAATTAATTACTCCTTTCCTATGGATTATTCTTATCGTATCGCCATCAACTATTGAATGAACTCTCACGGGAACCAGTACCATAAAAACCTCAATATTTTTCAAAAATAATGCGATATTTTTATTCTATATCGAATGTTGCGACTTTCCAATCTTGATAATTAGTTGCCCAACTATAGAGACATAAATTAATAAATATTTCTCTATCTCCTCTGCTTTTTTGATATTCTTGTTGATAATAATTTTTGAGATTAATAATAGTAAATCTCTCCTCAGCAATAATAATATCCCCATTCAGAAGATAGAACCTTATTCTTGAGTCCTCAAAAATTCTCATAATATAGTTAATCCCGTAAACCTAATATTGATGGGAGTTTGATGGGTTCCCCGAGATAAATTGGACAATCTGAAACCAAAACTTTAACATAACTTTCTCCCTTATGAACTCTAAACCAAGTTATTATTGGAGGTTGAATTATTCTCATTGAATCATCAACAATTATTTCCGCATTCACCATCCCATCCAGAATCGGTTTTAAGGTGGCTGGTAAATTATCTGCTGGGTCAATACTTCTTTTTAAGTACCAATAAACTTCTAACCAAACTCTACCAGAAAATTGATGTTTTCCCCAACAAATTGCCTCACAATCTTCTGTCCAAGACTTCTTTTCTGCTGCTGATTTATAGGGATTACTTCTGGCTGATGCTATTATTTTATTCAAACTTGGTGGTAATGGAAATATTAGTTTCTCTATCATAATTCTAAATCAATAATCGAACAAACTACCAGAGAAAAGACGGGATTATTATTTTCAAAATAATGAGGATATAGTTCCATAAAATTATCAATATAATCCTCAACTAAATCATCATATCCAGAACTAAAAGTTAGTTTACCACTTTCTTCAAAACAATCTACTGAAACTGCTCCAATAGTTATTAAGATTAGATTCTTAGAGAACTGACTAGATTTAGACCCAGGATTGTTTTTTATATGCTGAATTAATGCTGCAATATAGGCTAAATCCTCGTTATCAAGTAATTGAGTATTGGGTAAATTCATACTATCCTCCTAATATTATTTTATTGTAGTTTTCAACATAAGTCAACCATTTTTCAGAAGAATATTGTTATCCTTGTTATCTTTTTTGAATGTTATTCAGTCATAATAAAACCCTTGGAGTTCTATTATTGTAGTTGATTATTCAATAGTTTTCTCAACATTTCTAATAAAATCATTCCCATATAACTTGATTCCTAAATCAATAATAAAAGTTGAAGTAATTACTAGGAAACTTATAATTAGAATCCAAGTTCTGATTCCGCCTGGGGTTCCGGTTATGATTTTGCCAAAAGTTCTTAATCCTGATAAATCAGATTCTAAATCTTCCCATTGCTTTTCATCTTTTCTTTGGGCTAACTCCAATTCTCGAATCCTGGGAAGTAAAGCTCGGTCAGAAATATAGAGATTTTTCTCAACTTCTTTGAGCCTAATTCCCGCCTCACGAATCTCAACTTCAAGCCGAACGAGTTTCTCAATAGATAATTCTTTAGCCCCAGAAAATAAAGGTTCATCTACTAATTTTGCTATTAGTTTTTCTAAGCCAGAACTATTTCTCCTGATTTCTGAATGTTGCAGGACTTCAGGAATGGCTTTAATTAAAGCCAGGTTACGTTCCTCTGAGATTCTCAGGGATTCTTGGAGTTGTTTTGATTCGGTGATATCTATTCCAAATATTGCTATTCCTTGTTCGTATTTCTTAGCTGAAATCAAGAAAAATCTTTGAGGAGTC
>DATNRE010000400.1:0-6443 GCA_036703685.1 Candidatus Obscuribacterales bacterium | reverse complement strand
ACTATCAAATCTAACGAAAAAACGGGGCGGGTTTAGCAAGATTTTAGAAAGGTTAACGCTAACCCGCCCCACAGTTTTTTTGAATCAATTTAGGTTAAAACAAAAGGAGATATTATGCAAGATAATGGCTGCAATGGCTTTACCTGTCGCTGGATTCAAAACCGCCACGATGCTGATCATTGGGTGTGTTTAAAATGTGGAACAGAGCGTCAAATTCGTACTAATGATCCCGCTTTAACGATTATTGTTTTTAGTGTGATCGCCCTGATCTTTGTCTTAATTTTCAATTCTCAATCTCCTCAATCTTCCGTTAAAACTGTCCCCGAATCCCCTATCATTGAAACCTACGATATTAACCCATAACCCATTAATTCGGGTTTCTAACTATTCTTGATAAATTTAGAAACCCGGTTAATTATAAAATTAATTAAAAACTTGACAATTATCAAAATATTAATTAAAATATCAGTATATAGCTTATTTTTTAAGAACAATGGCAACCTCAATCGCCAGTTTCAAAATAACTTGGGAACCCCTTCCCGATGATTTTATTTTACCGGATGATCCTGTGGATAATATTAATCAACCTGCATTAGCTTCGGCCTTAACAGATAGTTTACAAAATGCGGGAAAACTCCCCCCTAATAGTTTAACTCCAACGAATTATGGAATTTGTGCAACGGTTAATGACAAAATAGTCATTAAGGCTCCAGACTGGGCATTTATTCCAGAAATTCGAGTTCCCAGAACCGATATTCAACGCAGCTATACCCCGCAATTACAAGGCGATATTCCGCTTTTAGTTGTAGAATTTCTGTCTGATACCGAAGGAGGAGAATATTCGATTAAATCCACCTATCCGCCGGGGAAATGGTTTTTCTATCAAACAATTTTGCAAGTCAAGTATTATGTAATTTTTGAACCCCAGCAAGGCATTTTAGAAGTCTACTCTTTAAATGAAAAAGCAGAATATCAGTTGCAGACTGCTAATGCAAATAGCCGTTATTTTATCCCCGAAATGAACTTATATTTAGGAGTTGGGCAAGGAACTCGAGAAAACAGAACCGGATATTGGTTGCGATGGTGGGATGAAAGCGAAAGCCTATTATTATGGGGATTTGAATTAGCAGAAATTGAACATCAACGGGCGGAAAGATTAGCTGCACAATTACGAGCAGCAGGTATTGAACCCGAAGTTTAATTAAACCGAATTGCTTGGAGGAAATTGATCGGATGTCTGAATATTATCCCAGAAATATGATCGGTTATGGTCGTTATACCCCCGATCCAAAATGGCCGAATCAAGCCCGAATTGCGGTACAATTTGTGATTAATTATGAAGAAGGGGGCGAGAATTGTATTCTCCACGGCGATCAATCCTCTGAAGCTTTTTTATCAGAAATTATTGGGGCTGAACCCTTTCAGGGACTGCGCCATTTAAACATGGAATCGATTTATGAATATGGCAGCAGAGCGGGGTTTTGGCGGCTGTATCGGCTGTTTACCCAACGTCATATCCCCGTGACCGTTTATGGGGTTGCCATGGCTTTAGAACGCAACCCAGAAGCCGTTGCAGCCATGTTAGAAGCGGACTGGGAAATTGCTAGTCATGGTTATCGTTGGATTGATTATAAATATTTTAATGAAGAAATAGAGCGGGAACATTTACAAAAAGCGATCGCCATTCATACCCAAGTTACCGGATCTCGCCCCCTCGGTTGGTATACCGGACGCACCAGTCCCCACACCCGCAAATTAGTCGTAGAAGCAGGAGGATTTTTGTATGATGCTGATAGTTATGCCGATGATTTACCCTATTGGATTTATGATTATGGAAAACCCCATTTAGTGATTCCCTATACCCTTGATAATAATGATATGCGATTTGCTACCAATCAAGGGTTTAACTGTGGAGATCAATTTTTTACCTATTTAAAAGATGCCTTTGATTTGTTATATTTAGAGGGAGAAACCGCACCAAAAATGATGAGTATTGGTTTACATTGTCGGTTAGTGGGTAGACCCGGACGGGCGGCGGCACTGGCTCGATTTTTAGATTATATTCAAAATCATGATCAGGTTTGGATCTGTCGTCGGGTTGATATTGCTAACCATTGGTATGAGTATAATAGACCAATACCGGAAAACAACGGTTAATGATTAATCAATTTTAACTTAAAAAATATTATGACAGACACAACTGTTACTCTCGATAATAATACCTTTGTATTTTTATTGGGAACTGATAACAATGATACCATATTAGGCGGGGTAGAAAATGACTTAATATTAGGACTTTCTGGGAATGATTTTTTATCGGGAAATTTAGGCAATGATTGGTTAAATGGAAATTTGGGTAATGATGCAGTTGTCGGAAATGAAGGAAATGATAGCCTTTATGGAGGGCAAAATAATGATGTTTTAGATGGTCGAATTGGAGATGATTTACTATTTGGAAATTTAGATAGTGATGACCTCACAGGGGACGTGGGAAATGATACCTTGTTTGGCGGTCAAGGAACAGATATTATCCGAGGAAATGATGGGGATGACTGGTTATATGGAGATAAGGATAATGATACCTTAATTGGAGGAGCCGGACGAGATCGCTTTATCCTAACCAATAATCAAGGAAGGGATACTATCAATGATTTCACCCAAGGTGAGGATATTATTGGGTTAACTGGTGGATTAGATTTTGCCCAATTAACCTTTGTTTCTGAACTTAATAATACCCTAATTGTTGTCACCAATACCAACGAAATATTGTCTACATTAATTGATGTTTCTGCGAACAGCTTAAATAGCAACGATTTTCAAATTCTCTAGCAGTCCCGCGACTCACTGTCTTTGAGAAAAATTGATCCAGAAAAACTTACAGTTAAGTATTTTCTCCCCTATTACCCATTACCCATTACCCATCCTCTATTCCCTACCTTAAATTTAACTATGTCTGAACAGATATACCCCCTTAATATTAGCGTTCATCCCCAATTGGAGAAATCCCTAGGCTATCATTCTAACAATAGATGGGTAGCTTGGTATTGGGAATCTGATATTGAACAAGCATTCTTTACCGATGGTCAAAATTTAGGAACAACTTCGGCTTTATCTTGGCAAATTTTATTACAACATCCGAATATTAGTTCTAGTTTACAACAGTATTTCCCTGACCCGAATCAGCAATATGGGTTACTTTTAGATCGAAAAACCCGTAACCTTTATATCGGAGAGGGAAAACTGATTCAAAATTTATTAGAACAACCCGATAGTTTAAATTTACTCGCTTGTTTAGAAACTCCGAATCAGTCTTTTTCTAATATAAAATATCAATGGCATCAAATTACCAATTTTATATTACTCTCAAATTTATTAAAATGGATTCCCCTAACTATTGGTGTAGGTTGGGTCACGGTCTTGGGTTTAAAAAGCGTATCTTCCCTAATTCCTAAAGTAGAACAGCAATTAACCCGATCTCCTGCTTCCCAAACTATTCAACCTATCATAGCAACAAATCAAACCTGTGGAGTCGGGGGAAGTGATGATTTTAACCATTATGTGATTAAAACCTCCCAACCCAAAGAACTGCATTTAATTGGAGTCTATGAAGCCGATCCTAATCATAGTGGAAATCAACGTTCTCCGGGTACAATTTCCGTTAATATTAACCGTCAGAATCAACCCATAATATTAGCTTTATCATCCTATGAACCCGTCACCTGGAAACTGAATATTCAGCCGGGGGTAATCATTGAAAAAATAATTTTAAATGGATATTATGATCAAAATATTATGGGGGTTTCGGGGATTCCGATTGAGGAATATACTCAAGAAGAAACCCGTCAAACTTTAGGAAATTTTCCCCATCAATGGAATAGTGTTTCTTCCAGCTTAGTTGAGCAACTTCAACAAAAAACAGGACTTGAAATTACGGCCTTTCAAGGTTGTTATCGGGGAACAGAATTTAAAATAGATTGAACTAGGAATTACCCATTACCCATTACCCATTCCCTGTTCCCTGTTCCCTGTTCCCTTTCAACTAAAAATCATTGTTTTTGTTCCACTCCAAAACCCACTAATAATACGGTTTCTAAAGGGTTATTCTCTATCGGTCGTTGATAATTAATAATCCGACGAATTCTTAACTTTGGATTAATTAAAGTAATCGAATCGACCGAAACAATACTAGTATAGGTTGTGGTCATTAACAATTCTCGAGTTTCCGTATGGTAGCGAAAATGTGACACCATAGGTTTCGCTTCTTCATAGGCTTTATCACGGAGATAATCTCCTTCAATAATCGGGAAATCTAGTTTTTGAGGCACAAAAAGAATATTTAATTCTTGGGAAACCCTATCTCCTTTTTCCGAAACCGTTTGAAACGCTAGTCGATATCCGGGTAGAACTTCTAACTCTAAGTTTTTTGATAAACGGTGATTATCTTCTAAAACTTTAGCTTTGCCTTGATTTTTCAAAGGATGAATCACAAATTCTGTATGCGATCGCTCCACTTCCCGATAACTCAGATAATGGTAGGTACGCTCTGTCACCCATTCACCCACACAATGATCGAAAAATTCTTGGAATTGTGCAATTGACATCGTGAATATTCCTCCTCTTAAATCATCTTTGCAACAGTTTTAACATTTTTTAGCTTCTTCGCGCCGAAGCCCCACGACTGACCCGATAGGGCAGCGTGGGATGAATTGCGCTCAGGGATTATCGGAACAATCAGGTTGATTTTGGTTTTCGATATATCGTCTCAGGGTTGAAATAGTTATTCCACCGCAACTTGCAACAAAATAAGAACCATTCCAAAAAACATCTTTCCAATAAAAAGAGCTTAAATAATCAGAGAATTCTTGCCTGAGTTTTCGAGATGTCACGGATTTGAGGTTGTTAACTAAATTACTCAGAGCAATATCTGGATGATATTGAAAAAGAAGATGAACATGATCATCTTCACCATTAAACTCAATTAATTTACAATCCCACTTTTGGAGTAATTCTTCAAGGATTTCATGCAGCCGATTCAGCATTTCAAGAGTAAAAACCCTCCGTCTGTATTTGGTCGTCAAAACCAAGTGAACCTTGAGATCGCTAACAGATCTACCTTTGCTGACAAAATCATTTTTCATGATTCCCCACATTTTAAAACTTGTGCTATATTCAGTGTATAGCAAAACCATAACACCCAATTGAGGAGGTGATTCAAAGTGCTGAAGGTTACAAAGGTTAGACTCTATCCAACACCCGAACAGGGATTGGTGTTAGCCAAGGCATTCGGTTGTGTAAGATGGTATTGGAATTTTGCCTTAAACGCCTGTATTCAGCACTATCAAGAAACAGGTAAGAGCCTAAAGTTAGCATCTTATAAGGGAATGCTCCCTCAACTCAAAAAAGAATATCCTTGGCTCAAAGAAGATTGCTACTCATCGGTTCTCCAATGTGTAGCTATAAACTTAGACAGAGCTTACAAGAACTTTTTTGAGGGACGAGCTAAATTTCCCAATTTCAAATCTAAACATCACAAGCAATCAATTCAGTATCCTCAAAGTGTTACTGTTAACGGTGAATATCTAAAAGTCCCTAAGATTGGTGAAATTAAAGCGATATTTCACAGAGAAATTACGGGGAAAATTAAAACAGTAACAATCTCCAAAACTTCGACCGATAAATACTTTGCTTCCATCTTATGTGAGGTAGAAGGAACTGACGTTAAACAGTCGGGAGACAACATTATTGGGATTGATTTAGGGTTGAAAGATTTCGCAATTACTCACAATGGAGAGAATGCAACTAAATACGCCAACCCTAAACATTTATATCGTCATCAGAAAAATTTAGCCCAAAAACAGAAAAAACTCTCTCGAAAAACTAAAGGGAGTCAATCGAGAGAGAAGTTTAGAAAAACTGTAGCTAAGGTTCATGAGAAAATAACCAATTCCCGCCAAGATTTCTTGCATAAATTATCAAGAAAATTGGTAAACGAAAGCCAAGTGATTGTCGTTGAAAACCTCAATGTCAAGGGGATGGTTAAAAACCGGAAGCTATCAAAAGCAATATCTGATGTGGGTTGGGGAAAATTTGTCAATTTTATTGATTACAAGTTAAAGCAAAAAAATGGTGGACTTGTAGAAATTGATCGCTTCTTCCCTAGTTCCAAAACCTGCTCCTGTTGTGGTCATATCCTAGATGAATTATCTCTGGATCTCAGAGAATGGGACTGTCCTAATTGTCATGCTCACCATGATCGTGACGAAAACGCTGCGCTTAACATCAGGAATGAAGGAATCAGGATATTAACTGAAGGCGGAGGGAACCCCGTCTTTGCCGATGGAGGCTGTGTAAGTCCACCTGCTTGTAAAAGTAAGGGGCATCGGTCTGTGAATTCGGAAGCCTACACCGACCCGATTAGGGCGGTGTAGGTAGTTCACTAAAAA
>DATNRE010000399.1:0-2059 GCA_036703685.1 Candidatus Obscuribacterales bacterium | reverse complement strand
CTACTCCGCTTTCTGTTGGGCAGGAAGCCTACTGTGTACGCGAAGCGTCACTGTAGGTAGTTCAAGACATTTCTAGTATAGGGCTTAAATTTACTGGGAGTTGGCTCGGGCCATAAATTTTCCGTGCTCTGGAACACCCTTGGCGATCGCACTTCGCAGACATCCGACAATAAACCTGTTAAACTTTTCACCAGAAAGTTATAGTGTTAGGAAAAAGTGTCCTATTAAAACCGTTGAATCCAATCATCAACCGTTCGATATGACCAAGGGTTAAGGTTATTTTTATTGTTCAACTAAACTGCCATCTAAATTTTTAAGGGAGAGGATCGTATTTTCATGGTTTATGCAGAATATTTAGGTCAACCTTCTATTTTTGAATTAGCCCGTACCGGGGACTTGAGGGCAATTAACGATTTAATTAATACCTATCTTCGACCCGAAGGCATCTCCGCGAGGGTTGCCCCCCCCGATCATAAAGGCTGTTTACCCGTCCTGGTCGAATTCCAGCAAGAACCCATAGCCGAGAGCATTGTTAAATTTATCTGTCATCTGCTGTGGAAACTCAACGCCCCTAACCTAGCAGGAGTAAAAATTGCAGCCCGGTATCAAGGAGATGGGGAGATTCTCTGGAAACAGTCGGTGCGGCTAGTGACCCCAGCTAATCGAGGGGCTCGAGGACAGGGATACCGACGGTGGTTAAACCCCGACTGGATTAAGTTTAAAACCCTGCGATTAATGTTTATGATGGGTTCGGCCGTTTCTGCCTTTGTCTTAGGCTGTTGGGTGAGTTACTACGAAGTCAACGCCCAGCAACTGCCCCTCTCCGACCCTCAACCCAAGGTGGCCATGGTCGCACCGCCCTCTAAACGCCCCGATACCGTCCAAGCTGCCCTAGAAGTGGTTCCAGTGGTTCAACACCAGGAGGTAAAAAACCCCCAAGATCCCACGGTAACTTTAGTATTTGGGGGAGATGTCACCCTCTCCGATCACTTTGAAAATGTGATTGGGACGAACTACTCCTTACCCTTTGCCCAACTCCCCGAATATCGGGACGCCGACGTGGCAATGGTGAATTTAGAAAATCCCCTCACCCGTTCCACCCTGCGCCGTCCGAACAAACAATTTAATTTTAAAGCTGACCCAGAAGCAGTTCAGGTTTTAACTCAAGGTGGAATTGATATTGTCAATCTCGCCAATAATCATACGATGGACTATGAAGAACCCGGGCTAGTGGAAACCATCGCCACTTTAGACAAAGCTGGAATTAAGGCTGTGGGAGCAGGTCGAGATCTTAAAGAAGCTCGCCGCCCCTCGATTATTGAAGTTAAAGGTCAACGGATTGCCTATTTCGGCTATTATGACGCCGACTTTCATGCCGCCACCGACAGTTTAGCGGGCACCAATCCCCGTTATGATGATCGGGTCGCCGCCGATATTAAAGCCATTCGCGATCAGGTGGATTGGGTAGTGGTCAACTACCATTGGGGGGTAGAACTGGCGGAATATCCGGGGGACTGGCAAATTGACCTAGCCCGATTTACCATTGACCAGGGAGCCGATGTGGTGATTGGTCATCATCCCCATACCCTACAGGGTGCAGAAATTTATAAAGGTCGGCCTATTGTTTACTCCCTGGGAAATTTTATTTTTGGGGGAAATAGTCGGAAAGACTATGAAACGGCTGTTGTCAGGGTGGCTTTAAATGCTAATCGTCAAATGAAGGTGGAGTTTTTACCTGTACAAGTCACCCAATATCAAGCCCAGGTGATCTCAACTCCCAAGGGTGAGGATATTATTAAGCGACTGGGGCGACTCTCCCAAATTTTTGATCAACCCATGCACTCGGGGGTAGTTTTAGATACCCCACAACGGCAGATTCAAACGGTCGAGAGAACCTTAACGCCAACCCCAGAACCAACTGTACCCTTAGTCAGGGAAACCGAGCCCGAAAGTCCAGGGACGATCACGGAGATTGTCCCATCGGAACCGCCGAAAACCTTGTTCTCCGAACCCATGCAGTCTCCAGTTTTGCCGCCGTCGGGGTCTAGGTCACAGACCG
>DATNRE010000398.1:0-6281 GCA_036703685.1 Candidatus Obscuribacterales bacterium | reverse complement strand
CTGGCTGATATATGCGATAATCAATTACCCAAAATAAACCCAGTTCTGGATTAACATAAACACAGTTAACCAACCCAATACCTGACAGTACACGATGTTCTGTTCCGCTATATTGACGACGGACTAATTCAATCTTTTCCCCAAACCTTTTATCCAGCACTGTATCATCAAAAATGATCGCACTATTTTCACTTATTTGGATATCTTTTTCTAAGTGGTTGGCTAAGTTATTTAAAGTATAATTGTTTGGACTGCTTAATAGATACTGGCAGTAATCTCATTGGCTAAACGACATATTTTTCACCCCAAGTTAACTTAATCAGTTTAGCATAAATATTGACTGTTAAATATCTGTCAATCAGTATGATTTTTGTGTCTAAATTTTATATTGCTGGCGCAAATACTTGAATAATTGGCAGCGTTTGCTGGCTTACTGCACACTATATATAGTGTGCTTGCGTAAGTCCTGTTGAAGATGGACAAGGAGACTCAGCCTGGGAAATTCTTAATATTCTTAATATAAAATATTGCTGTATTGTCCCCAAAATTGATTAAGATTTCTGGCATCACCTGTTACTAAACTCCGCATTTATGGATGGAAGCCTGATTTTATTTAACATCCTCAACCCTCCGATACTGTTTTTTTTCCTGGGGATGTTAGCTGTTTTTTGCAAATCGGATTTAGAAATCCCCCAACCCTTGCCCAAACTATTTTCCCTATATCTCCTATTAGCAATTGGATTTAAAGGGGGTTACGAGTTAGCACAAAGCGGGATGAATACCCAAATTGCCTTAACGCTGATCGCTTCCATTGTCATGGCCTTGGTGGTTCCCGTCTATAGCTTTTTTATTTTACGCCTAAAATTAGATGCTTATAATGCCGCCGCCATTGCCGCAACCTACGGTTCCATTAGTGCGGTGACATTTATTACCGCCAGTTCCTTCCTAGAAAAATTAGAGATTAGCTATGGGGGACACATGGTGGCATCTCTAGCTTTAATGGAATCTCCAGCCATTATTATTGGGATCATTTTGGTGCGGGTTTTTGCTCCGGCTCAAGAGGGTGAAACCGAAGCCTTTTCTTGGGGAAAAGTTCTCCATGAATCCTTTTTAAATGGTTCCGTTTTTCTGTTAGTTGGAAGTTTAATCATCGGACTATTAACAGGGGAAAAGGGCTGGGAAAAATTGGAACCTTTTACCCAGGGTATCTTCTACGGGGCCTTAACCTTTTTCCTCTTGGATATGGGGTTAGTGGCGGCAAAACGAATCCGTGAGTTGAAACAAACCGGATCATTTTTGATTGGTTTTTCTATCTTTGTTCCCATTGGCAATGCTATTTTGGGGATTATAATTGGGAAGGTTTTAGGGTTTGGTCAAGGGAATACCTTACTATTTGCAATTTTGTCTGCCAGTGCCTCCTATATTGCAGTTCCAGCCGCCATCCGAATGACAATTCCCGAAGCTAATCCTAGTCTTTACGTTTCGATGGCGCTGGCTGTGACTTTCCCGTTCAATATTATTGTGGGAATTCCCTTGTACTTACAAATCATTAAATATATTGGAGCCTAGATCATGCAAGCCGTTAAAAAAGTTGAAATCATCATTAGTAGTTTAGAAATTAATAAGGTTTTATCGATTTTAGAACAGTGTGATGTCAAGGGATATACGATCATGAAAAATACATTAGGAAAGGGCGATCGCGGCTTTTCTAATGATGATTTTGGCGAAGTATTTAGCAACTCCTATATTATGGCTGTTTGCACCACGGAACAACAATTAGAACAGGTTATTTCTAGCATTACTCCTCTGTTAAAACGGGTGGGGGGTGTGTGTTTAGTTAATGATGCCACTTGGATTCATCACTAAAATTTTGCATTTAGTATGCAGGATATCAGAAAGGTTGAGATCAGGATTCATGATATCCCCTAGGACTTACGCAAGGAAACCACGTTTCTGACCTGGCGTGGGTAAGTCCTAATCGTTTAAAATAATAAAAACGACAATAGATTTAACCATGAATATCCCAATTATTCAGCAACAATGGTTGAGAAAAAATCGCATCGTGCTGAGTTTTCTAATCTCTTTACTTTGTGTGATTCTATTGAGTCTTCCCGCCTGGGGTAATACCCGGAAAACTCCTACCCTCAGAATCCCCATTTTTGTGTTACATGATATTATAGACACAACTAAGATTAATCAAAATTCTAAAAATCGATCCCAATTTGATAGTGATTATTCTAAACAGGATTTATATACCTTCCTAAATTATTTGGCTAAAAATAACTATTGGTTTTTAACCTCTCAAGATTTATTCATCTATTTTATTCAGAAATCCCAGCCTATTCCTGCTGAAAGAATCGGGCAAAAACCCGTTATGATCACCTTTGATGATGGCTACCACGGCGTTCATGAAAATGTTTTACCCATTTTGAAAGATTTAGAAAAAAACTATAATCAAAAATTTAAAATTGTTTGGTTTGTGAATCCGGGTTTAATGGGTGTTAAGTTAAAAGACTTTTTACCCCATGCAACTTGTGAAGAACTCCGGGATGGTTATAAACGGGGCTATTATGATATTCAATCCCATGGTCAAACCCATCAACAATTAACTCTAATTAAAGGCAAAGATTTAAAATTTGAACTCGAACAAGCCAAACTAGATTTGAGGACTTGTATGGAAGATTTAGATAAAAATAAATGGGTGTCGGCTCATTTTGCCTATCCTTTTGGAAAAGTCAACCGTCGGGTAGAAAAATCCCTTTCGCCCTATTATTTAACCGGATATATCTATGATGGAAATATGGCGCGGATTAATCGCTATACTAATAAATATCGCATCTCTCGGATTACAGTTAATCGCTATAGTTCCCCGAGAAAATTAATTAGAATTGCTAAACGAGCTACAACCTTGAAAAAATCCTAGGGTTGGAGAGAAAAAGCCCTAAAAATGTGATACTATTAATCAATTTTAAGGATATTTTAATCAATAAAGTGAATTCTGAACTCTGGTTATCTTGGTTAAAAAAATATCGAGCGATCGCCGTGATTCGCTCTAGTCAAAAGCAACTGGGAAAACAAATGGCACAGGCAACCGCCGCCGGGGGCATGGGGTTAATTGAAATTACCTGGAATAGTGATCAAGCCCCGGAATTAATTGCCGAATTACGGTCTGAATTACCCGGATGTTTGATCGGTACTGGAACATTATTTACAATTGAAGATGTAGAAAAAGCGATCGCCGCCGGGGCACAATTTTTATTTTCTCCCCATACTAACCCGGCAATGATTCAGGTGGCAAAAAAAGCAGAAATTCCGATAATTCCGGGGGCCTTATCCCCCACAGAAATCATCACCGCCTGGCAAGCTGGGGCTAGTTGTGTTAAGGTGTTTCCAATTTCATCGGTTGGGGGTGTAGATTATATTAGGAGTATTAAAGGGCCGATGGGAAATATTCCCTTGATTCCCACGGGAGGGGTGAATTTAAACAATGCCGTTGCCTTTATTCAAGCCGGAGCGATCGCGGTGGGACTCGCCGGAGATTTATTTCCCCCTGATTTAATTGGAGAACAAAATTGGGGCGCGATCGCTGAAAAAACCCAAATCCTTATGCAACAGTTATCCGAAATTTCTGCTTGAAGCTGTGAAGAAATAGGCAAGAACAGAATATAATCTAAGATATCCCAGAATTCAAGCTGATTAATACATCTACTAACCATTGCTTTTGCCGATTCCCCGTAATCATAATCATAGCCTTTAATTTGAACAGAACTTACCCATTATTGGTATCAATGCTAAGGTTAATTCATGAATGACCTAAGCCCTATTTAACTCAAACCCAAGGAGTATACATGAAAACTCTTAACCCCTTAATTAAATCTCTCTCTGGTTTTAGGTTTGATCCGGTCAAACAAACCCGCTTTCCTAGAACAAAATTAAGTTTTTTGGGAATAATAGCCAGCGCGACGGTGTTAACCTTAATCACCGGATTTTCTCCTGAAAAAATTGCGATCGCCAATGAACAACACAACCTGATTGCCCGTAATATGATCGAATTACAGCAATCTTCAGAACGTTGGATTTTAATTGATTTATCTCGACAACGCTTAATCGCTTGGGAAGGAAATCAGCCCGTGTATGCAGTCATTGTTTCTACGGGAAAAGCGGACACCCCCACCCGCACCGGAGTCTTTAAAGTCTATACCAAATACGAAACCACCCGGATGACTGGCCCGGATTATGATGTCCCCGATGTTCCCTACACCATGTACTACGACGGCGGCATGGCCATTCATGGAGCCTACTGGCATAATTTATTTGGCACACCCGTTTCCCACGGTTGCACCAATGTGGCCGTCGATCATGCCAAATGGTTATTTGAGTGGGCATCGGTGGGAACCCCCGTTATTGTCCATAACTAACGATGCGAATTCTTGCTATTGGTGATATTCATGGCTGCTCTATGGCTTGGGATACCCTGCTCTCGATCATGAAGCCTCAAGGGGATGATTTAATCATTACTCTGGGGGATTATGTAGATCGAGGGCCAGATTCCAACGGGGTATTGGAAAGATTGATTACCCTGCACAAAACCGGAAAGTTAGTCGCTCTGCGGGGAAACCACGAAATTCTGATGTTAGAAGCGCGTCACTCCCCCCAACAGTTCGATGTTTGGTTTAAATGGGGAGGTGAGGAAACCTTGGCTTCCTATCCGACAATTGGAAATAAACCTAAGTTAGAAACCATTCCCGCCCACCATTGGGAATTTATGGAAAACCGGTGTGTAAACTATTGGGAGACAGAAAACCATTTTTTTGTTCACGGGAATGTTGACCCCCATCTTCCCTTAAATCAACAATCCCCAGAACAATTATTGGGGGCAAAATTTCATTCTGCAAGGCCCCATATTTCAGGAAAAACTATGGTTTGTGGTCATACCCGTCAAACCAGTGGTAAACCTGTTAATTTAGGCTATGCCATTTGTATTGATACTTGGGTTTATGGACAAGGTTGGTTAACAGGTTTAGATATTAATAGTGGTCAAATTTGGCAAGCCAATCAAATCGGTCATTTTCGGACAGGTTGGATTGATGAATTCAAACCGATTTAATCCGATGAACAGCGTTCGGTGATTCCCCGCACAGAATCCATCAGACTGCTGTATTCTGAAGGATTAAGTACCCCTGAACTATAAAACTGAGCCAGACAGCTATTAATCGCATTAAACGCTGACTTGCGTTCTAACCAAGATTTTCCTTCCTGAAGTGCTTCTTCTGCGGAGGCATAGTCTTCGTCGGAGGTCAAATATTCCCCATAGGGGAGAATAATTTGCCATTTCCAGCGATGGCGAAGGCTGATGGTGGAGATTAACAAGCCGTAATAGTCTTTGTGCATCGATAATACTGCTGAAAATCCTTAATGATTATTTAACCATTGTATTACATTTCTTAAACAACTCCAACTTTTGTTACAGTCCTATTAAGAAATGAGTACATATACGGATTATATATCCCTAAAAATCCGTGGCTTCTGTATTAAAACGTACAAACACCCGGCTTTTTTCGTCGATGGAATTTCATCTGTAAAAATAAAAATATTTGACCGTTCTAGGAGAGGATAATGAAGTAATGTTAAAATTATTAATATTATTTAAAAAATAGGATTAATTTCGCTATATTCTTTTAGTAAAGAGATCAAAGTTCATCCTATTTATCAAAATGATGGACGCTTCATTATGCCCTGATTTTCTCAATTATCCCGTTGAGTCATAATTTTTTGTTTGCCCTTTTGCTGATTTATTTATGAACTTAAATTTTAAATTTGCCATTGTTAGTGATTTACATATTGCCTTACCTGAAACAATATGGGATCATCCCCACCGTTTCCATTTAGTTGAAGTCAGTATCCCGGCTTTAGAATTAGCATTAGACCATTTAGGGCAATTAGATTTGGATTTTTTGCTCTTACCCGGGGACTTAACTCAACATGGAGAAAGGGAAAATCATCAGTGGTTAAGTCAACGATTAAGCCAACTTCCCTATCCGGTTTATGTAATTCCTGGAAATCATGATATTCCAGCATTAGAAAGCCAGAAAAATGTGATCAGTTTTAAGGAATTTCCCCAATATTATCGAGGGTTTGGCTATGAAAATCCCCAAGGTTTAGATTATACCCAGGAAATTTTACCCGGGTTACAATTGATTGGGTTAAATTCCCATCATTTTGATGTTCAGGGAAATCAAATCGGATGTTTAGAAGAACAACAGTTAGAGTGGTTAGAAAAG
>DATNRE010000397.1:0-5798 GCA_036703685.1 Candidatus Obscuribacterales bacterium | reverse complement strand
GTTTAATTCCTGTTGTTCATAAAAAAAGGCAAGAATGGGAGAAACACCCACTAAATCAAAGGTGTATACCATTGGTTCCTCCTGTCCATTTTTAACTATTTGTTGGTTATAACAGGTAAATTGGGTTAATATAGTAAATTTACTTACAACTTACCCAGATTTTTGGGATTTTAGATCGGGTTTTGCAAAAATTCACAAGTAGACGTAGGTAGGTTTCCATATTATGCACAGCATCAAGTTAAAATCTCATATCGGTAGTGATGGTTTTTTGAAAGTTCGCTTACCTGATGTACAGAATATGGATATCGAGGTAATCATTATCTATCAAACTAACCTACCTAAACCAATGGAAGCAACACCGCTTTCACAGTTTTACGGATGTATTCAGGACGACTCCTTTATTAGACATCCTCAAGACGAACAACCTGAACGCGAACCCCACCGAATGAAATATCTTCTTGATACAAATGTCTGTATTATTTATTATTTTTTAAGGTTTTAAGTCATCGGGTCTATTGCAATTTAATAACATTTCTGATTCTGCTTCCGATAGTTCAATGGCTTCTACAGGAATTAGGCTTAACCAGCGTTGAAAAGATCGGCCCCCGGGAGCCATAAACCCTTGTAAATGGTCATAGGCGGAACGGCGATAAAATCCACATAGGGGCTCCCAACGGGACTGACTTTGAGGAATAACGGCTAAAATACTATCGGGAACAACGGTTAAACGGGTTTGCCACCGTTGAATAATAGCAGGTTCTAATCGGGGTAAATCGCAGGCTAATAACCAAATCCAATCAAAGGGAATTTCTGATAATCCTTGGGATAGGGCGATTAATGGCCCTTGGTTGGGTTCCGTCTCCAATATTACTTCGTAATCTTGAGTTAATAGGGTTTCATAGCGTTTTGGCCAAGGCGTGGCAATATAAACTTTCCGGCTACAGAGGGCCGCCACTTCATAGACACGCCCAAGCAGGGGTTTTCCTTCATAAAGAACAAAAGCCTTATCCTCACCCATGCGAGAACTTTGACCCCCAACTAGAATTAAAGCGGCAATGGAAAGATCCTTATCGATCATTTTAAATCTCCATGGAAAAAGTAGTTTTGAAGTTCCCGTAATTTAGCCTGAACTTTCCCTTTTGTGAGTAGAGATTCAGCCATGGATAATCCCGATTCTAAATCTTGACAAACCCCAGAACGCCAGAGATAGAAGCCTCCATTCCACAGGGCTGCTTTCATAAATTCACTACTTTGACCGGTTAAAACGGTTTGAATTTGTTCAATTAAAATGGCAGTTGAGGATAGAGGAACTTCCCGACCTTCAAATCCATAATCTCGCGGATGTAATAATAATCGTTCAAAATAAAGATCATCGGGTGGTATTGGTTTTGCTGCCTCGGTTTGGGTGGGTTGACTCGGTTGACGTAGCCCAATAATACAAGTGCGATCGCGGGGTAAATCACAACTACCTTCTAACCCTTTAACCGTAATAAATTCCATCTCCCCACGCCAACGAAACGCTTCCCTAAACATGGTTTCCGTGGGGGGATGCACATACCCACAAACCACCGTTGCAGCCCCTAGATAGGGTTTCCAGATTAATTCCATGGTCGCCAGGGGGGGACGTTTCCCGATTTCTCGACGATAGGTAACTAATTTTTCGGCGGCTAAAAAATGTTGGGGAAGATAGACAAACCCTAAACCCAATTCAGCCAAGACCTTTTGTACTTGTGTTAAGGATAATTTAGACCAGTCTAACCCCAACCCCTGCCAAACTTCAATTAAAGGAATACCTTCTTTCGTGGGCATTCGCTGACCCCCATGCAAAATTACCGGAACTCCGGCGGTGACTAAAATTAAAGCCGTTAGGGGAGCCATGGGAGCCGTGCGAGACCGACCATCGTAGGGACACCCCAAGACAAAAGGCGCGGGAGTAACAGATTGAAGTTGAGGGCCAATTTCTTCATAGGCATCCAACATCCCGGCTAATTCTTCCCCCGTCGGGCGTCGGATACGGTGGGCAATCAAAAATGCACCAATTTGAGCCGGAGTTGCCTCCTCTAATAACATTAATCTCATGGCTTCGGCCGCCTGAGAACGAGTTAAGGCTTCACTGGTATGGGTGCCACTGCCCACTTGACGAAGTAAGTCTCTAAATCGATCACTCATGTTTATAAAATTTTAAATTGTCAGATTATCCACTATAGCAATCAACGCTGAAGTTATTTCAACAAAGGTATTTGAGGATTTAAAGAACTAATTGATCCATTAATTTGATCGGGAATACAATCATGAACTAATTGCCAAAAATAGGCGATCGGAGGAATTTGCATTCGATCAGGTGTGGTTACAATTACCACTTCACGAATCCAATTTGTATCTATATCCCCAGAAATTAACTCCGATGAAGCAGAATTTTTAGGATGTTTAAGGGTTATGGGTGCTAACCCTCTAACGGCCAAACTAGGATCACTTCGGGCTTCTATTAAGGCAGAATAGGGTAATAAAGCAATTAGTTCTCCTTGACGAATGACTCCACGAAACCCATCTAATGTATTTAACTCTAAAACGGCATTTAATTTTGCTCCGGCTTTAGTAAAGTTTTCTTGAACTAAACGCTGCATTCCATAACCATCTTTAAAAACAACTTGGGGATAACGGATTAATTCATCCCAAGGCACTTGAGAATATTTGGTTAAAGGATGGTTACTCGCCATTAAAACTTGAATGGATTCTTGATACAGAAGATCAACTAATAGTTCTCCACTAGCGGTAAAAGAACGATTATTCATAATAATAGCAATATCGACTAATCCATCTTTAAGAACTTTTAAAGCCCGATCACTTCCCAGGGAGGTTACTCTTAACTGAACCTCTGGATAAGCATAACAAAATTTCTGTAAAACCGGAGGTAAATAGGAGGAACAAACCGAATGAATTACCGCCACACAAAGTTCTGGTTGTTTCCCCATTAATAAAGATGCCAGTTCTTCTTTGGCACTCTCCCAGGTTTGACAAATTTTGCGAGCATAGGGCCAAAAACGTTCACCTCCAATGGTTAATTTAACTTGCGCCGTGCGATGAAACAAGGGTAAACCCAGTTCTTCTTCTAGTCCTTGGACTTGTCTACTAATTGTTGATTGAGTCAGACCCAATTTCCGTGCTGCTTGTTGAAAACTTCCGGTTTCAGCAACGGACAGAAAAGATTGTAGTTGCTCTAAACGCATAAATACAGTTATCAGTTACCAGTCATCAGTAAACAGTTATTAGTAGACCGGAAAAAGTTATGGGTAAACATTTATCATTAATCATCGGATAAATTTTAAAAATGTTCATGGGTTGATTCGGGTTGAATTTGCTTTAAAGCTGAAATAGAATGTAATCGTACTGAGGGATTTGGATCAACTAAAAGGGTTTTTAAGGGATTAATGGCAGCTATTAATCCTAATTTTCCCAATCCTAATGCAATAAATTGTTTGATTTTAGGTTCGGAAATAGCCGGATGATTGTTTTCAAGTAAATCAATCAAAATTCGAGTAGATTTTTCTCGTAATTCTAAGGTTTGAATACTTCCTATACACTGAATAACTTCTTGAATTAAGTTAATTTCTTCTCTGGTGATTGGGGATATATTGAGATTGAATTTAGGATCAAAACTCAAGATAATTTCCTCTAAATAATCTAAACTTTTTGAGGTTTCAATCCACCCCAAAGAACGAACCCCATCTATTTTTAAGGATAGGGGAACACTGGGAGATTGTACCTGTTCAAATAATGCGGTGGCGGCTTCATCGGTTTTTAAACGGGCTAATGCGAGTTGAGTTTGTTGACAAACTTCCGGTCGAATATCCCATAATAATGGTTTAAGTTTTTCGACTAAATTGATATTTTCTAATAAATCTAATCGCACTCCTAAACCTATTACGGCTTGTTTTCTCACCTCAGCAACGGGATCATTTAAAGCGGCTAATAAAATCGGAATTACTCTAGGATTATGAAAACTCCCTAATGCTTCAATCGCGATCGCTCTAATTTGAGAATTTGGATCATCAACAACGGTTAATAAAGGCGTAATAGTTTCAGAATGACGAATCTGAGCTAGGGTTTGGGTTGCTAATAATTTAGAATCGGGTTTTTCTAATAATTGAGTTAACGGTGCGATCGCCGAATTTCCTAAACTTGCTAAGGTAACTGTAGTAATTTCTTGTAGGGATATTTCCGCTTCTGTTAGTTCAGATTTAGCATTTTTTAATAGATTAATTAAAGGTTCAATAATTAATTCTGATTTAAAATTTCCTAAAATTCGAGCTACAAACCAACGCATTTCTACATCGGCAGTTTCATCCTGTAAAATATTTAGTAATGGCTCTAGGGCAAGGGTTCCTAAACTGGGTAAAATCTTACTAATTTCCCATCGTTGTTGAAAATCTCCCTGTTCTAACCGAGTTAACAGATTATTTAATAATGCTTCCGGTTCCTGTTGTGAAAAATTAATTTCTAAGTTGTCCATATTTTTTAAGGTGGTAATTGGTAAGATTCTTTGAGTTTTTATGTCAAGAATTTTTGAGTTAATTGATAAATAGTTAACAATTGACGCTTATACTGATCAATGATAATCTGTTGCTCTAATCTTGATTTTATAACGTTATGCAACACTTTAAATATTCTTCGATGATTCATGCCCCCGTAGAAGTCGTTTGGGAATTTCATACCCGCCCCGATATTTTGCAAGTGTTAACTCCTCCTTGGCAACCGGTAGAAATTATACGTCGGGAAGGAGGATTAGAAATAGGGGCAATTTCTGAATTTAGGATCGGATTCGGGTTAATGTCGGTGCGCTGGGTTGCGGTTCATACTGAATATAAACTCTATGAATTATTTACTGATGAACAACAGGAAGGAATAGTTAAAAGTTGGGTACATCGACATCAATTTGTAGCAGAAAATGGTCATACCCGTCTAACCGATGCGATCGCATTTTCCCTACCCGGAGGAACCTTAGCCGAACAAATATTACAAAATTGGGTCAATAGTCGTTTACAAGATATGTTTCGTTATCGGCATCAAGTCACAAAAAAAGAATGTGAAACCTAAATCAGTCATCAGTGTAGAGACGTGCCCTAGCGCAGCGATGCCGTAGGCTATTGGCGCGTCTCTACCAGTCTGAAAAAGCCCCTTACCCATTATAATGACTAGAGAACTATTTTTTTTCAACGGGTTTTACCAAATAATTGGAAGGAATAGGTTCGGCTTTTTTTTGATAGACTAACCCTTGGTAAATCATCGATGCTACTTCCCCGTAAGTCGCCGATTGGTTAGGATTTAGGGTGTTTTTATCGGGGTAATTAACCACTAATCCCGCTTCTGTTGCCGCCGCTACACCTTCAATTGCCCAGGAAGGAATTTGATCTGCATCTTTAAATATTTTTAGGGTTTGTTGGGCATTAGTCGAGGGTTTTAAACTTAACCCACTGGCTAAAGCTACTAACACTTGAACTCGAGGAATTTCCTGTTGGGGTTTAAAGATATCCCGAGGATATCCCGCTAAAAAACCCGATTGATTAGCCGATTCCAGATCGGATTTAGTTGCCGAATTTTGAGGAATATCTTTAAATTGAATAGCCGGTTTTTCGGGTTCAAGATTAAAGGCGTTTTGTAGTTCGGTGGCAAATTGTTCCCGGGTAATTTTTTCATCCGGTTTCAACGGTTTTTGATCGGATTTAACAGTATTTTTATTAATCAAATACACGATAAATGGAGTAGCCCAATAGGATTCGGTCGGGGTAGAAGATGAGGCG
>DATNRE010000396.1:0-7842 GCA_036703685.1 Candidatus Obscuribacterales bacterium | reverse complement strand
AAGAGAAAAAAATCGAAGGAGCCTATTTTAAAGAAGACCTGAGACGGGCGCAAATTCCCGAAATTGGTAACGTCAGTTATACCGTGGATTTACTGGAAATTTATAGTGCCAGTTTTAGTAAATATATCAATAGCGAAATTCTACGCTACAGTAATGCCAAGGTTGTGATTGATTATGTTTATGCGGTTTCTGGGGCAATTTTACCGCAACTTTTAGCTAAATTTGGCTGTGATGCGGTGGTTTTAAATGCCAGTTTAAACCATACCGCCTTATCGGTGCCTGAACGGGAAAACTTACTTGATCAATTGGGGCGAGTGGTGGAAGCTCTCCGGGCTAATTTTGGTGCCCAGGTTTATGCCAATGGGGAACAATTTATGTTAGTCGATGAAACCGGAAGTCCCATCCGAGGGGAATTTTTAACCTCCTTGATGGTGAATATGGTCTTGACTTCCCATCCCCGCAGTACCGTCGTTGTTCCGGTTCATACCTCCTCGGCCATCGAACAAATTGCCCGTCGTTACGATGCTAAAGTTATCCGTACCAAAGCCAATCCTACAGCCTTAATGGAGGCCTGTCACCGCAATCCTAACGTTGTTTTAGGGGGCAGTGGGGATATGGGATTTATCTTCCCCCAACTCCATCCGGGGTTTGATGCCATGTTTTCCATTGCTAAAATTATTGAAATGTTAACCAGTCAAGAACGCTCCCTCACCCAAGTCCGGGCGGATTTACCCCATGTTGTCCATCGTCGGTATACCGTGCGCTGTCCCTGGACAATTAAAGGGGCATTGATGCGGCATTTAGTGGAAACCCATTCCCCCGACAACCTAGAATTAATTGATGGAGTCAAATTAATTAACTATCAAGATGATAACTGGGTTTTAGTTTTACCCGACGCGGGAGAACCCCAGGTTCATATTTTTGCCAATAGTATTGATCGGGATTGGGTAGATACGACTTTGCGAGAATATCGCAATTTAGTTCATGATTTTGTGAATCAATCCCAAGGCATGGATCATACAGAAGATATTTAAGCTAAAAAATCAATCAAAAACAGTTTTAATTTTCAAATAAAAGTGTCATGATTGAAAAAACTCTACTCTAGGATAGAGTTTAACCTTGTACTTGAATTTATTGATCAAAAAATGAACAGTATTATTCTAATGGCGGAGATTATTCAAGATCCGCAACTTCGTTACACCCCTGATAATCAAATTGCCCTGACTGAAATGTTGGTTCAGTTTCCGGGGCTTAGGGATATTGATCCGCCCGCTACTTTAAAAGTAATTGCCTGGGGTAATTTCGCCCAAGAAGTTCACGAAAAATATCATCAAGGCGACCAAATTATTATCGAAGGTCGTCTGGGAATGAATACCATTGAGCGGCAAGAAGGATTTAAGGAAAAGCGGGCAGAACTGACCGCCCAACGGATTTATCCGGCACAGATGGATCTCTCCAGACCCGCCCAAACTTCCGATCCCGCCACCTCCACCCAAAATAAAGTTGTTCCCTTGGGATCTCGTCGCGTGGCTACTTCTAGCCCTGCTACCGATGAACCCCAAGAGTCCCGTCGTCCCCCGGCTAATTCTGCCCCTCCTAGAACCACTCCCCCCGATGAACCCGATAACCCCGATTATGATCCGATTCCTTTCCTGCGACCTGTGCCATTCCAAACTATTAAGATGGGATTGGTTGACTTTTGGGAATTAGAAATCAATTGTCCCCGAGTTGGGTTTGAAAGTCGAAAATTTTAATTTTAGTATCAGTTAAGCTGTTGTATAGCAATCCCATTGGAGTTGTGTTCAAAATTCCCGATCAAAAGGGAACACCGGATCTGGGGCAATACTTCTGAATGTTTCATATCAGTATTGAAATGTTACAACCTATTTAGGATTGCTATATTACCTATTACCTATTACCTATTGCCTATTGCCTATTCCCTATTGCCTATTCCCTATTGCCTATTACCTATTGCCTATTACCTATTGCCTATTCCCTATTACCTATTACCTATTGCCTATTCCCTGTTACCTAATTCCCTATTACCTATTACCTATTACCTATTACCTATTCCCTATTACCTATTCCCTATTCCCTATTCCCTATTCCCTATTACCTATTCCCTATTACCTATTGCCTATTCCCTATTCCCTATTGCCTATTCCCTATTCCCTATTCCCTGTTCCCTTTTCCCTACAAGGAGATCGACACTGGTGAAGTTATCACTCCGTCAACTGCTCGTTATTCCTTTTGTACTACAAATTGCGATTTTTGTAGGAATAACCGGATTTTTTTCCTATAGAAATGGGCAAAAAGCAGTCAATGATCTAGCCACTCAGTTACATCAAGAAATTAGTAGCAGGATAGAGTTATCCCTAATAACCTATCTGAATAGAGCTCATATCATGAATGAGACGAATAGAAACGCACTGACTCAAGAATTTATCTCTTTAACAGATTTTACGAGTTTAAAACGGTTTTTCCTGGGTCAACTCCAGGCTTTTCCCTCCATTGATTATGTGGCTTGGGGAAGTGAACAGGGAGAATATGTTGGTGTTCAAAGAATTAATAATCAACAATTTAATCTGGAAATTGTTCAGAATTCTACTCAAGATTGGTTTCATATTTACCGCTTAACCCCAACCGGAGAACGGGGTAAACTCATAGAAAGATTGCCTAATTATGATCCCCGTCGTCGTCCTTGGTATCAAGCGGCAACCCAAGCTAAAACAGGCATCTGGACTCCGATTTATCTTTGGTTTTCTCGGGAAACCTTAGCCATTGATGCGGTTTTACCCCTTTATGATGCCCAAGGACGTTTATTAGGCGTACTAGATACAGCATTATACTTGTCAGATATTAGTAATTTTCTGAGGAATGTGAAAATTGGTCAATCTGGACAGAGCTTTATTATGGAGCGTTCTGGAATGTTAGTGGCTAGTTCTTCAGTCAGTAATCCTTTTATAATTAAAAATAATAAAATTCAAAGATTAAAAGCTGTTGACAGTGATGATATTTTAATTAGAGAAACGGCTAAAAATTTACGCAAAAATTTCATAAATTTCGATTCGATTCAAGAGTCTATTTCTTTGGATTTTAAATGGGAGCAGGAACGATATATTGTCAGGGTTTTTCCCTTCTTAGATCCCAGGGGCATTGATTGGTTAATTTGTATTGTGGTTCCCGAACGGGATTTTATGGATTTGATTATTCATAATACAAGAGTGACGTTCTTTCTGTGTATTTTAGCTTTGATGATAGCAACGGGTTTGGGGATAATAACAGCCCATAGAATTACGGCTCCTCTGATTAAATTAAGTCAAGCCAGTCGAGCGATCGCCCAAGGAGAATTAGACCAAAATATTGAACTAAATCGAGAAGATGAACTCGGAATTTTAGCCCGGTCATTTAATCAAATGGCTATGCGGTTAAAAGGAGTTTTTGAGGAGTTGGAAATTCGTGTGGAAGCCCGCACTACCGAATTAAAAGAAGCCAAAGTAGCTATTGAAAACTATAATAAAAAATTAGAAGAACGAGTCTATCAACGAACGGCTGAACTTTCTTTAGCCCTAGAAGATTTACAAAAAACACAAACAGAATTATTAAAACAGGAAGAAAAACTAAAATTTGATGCTTTTCACGATAGCTTAACGGGGCTACCCAACCGAGCTTGGTTATTAAATAAGATTCAGGATTTAATTGAATTTAATCAAAACGAAGAACAATATTTATATGCTGTTTTATTTTTAGATTTAGATCGTTTTAAAGTGATTAATGATAGTTTAGGTCATTTGGTAGGAGATGAATTATTAAAGAGTGTAGCCCATTGCTTAAGATCGGAAATTAAACCCCAGGATACCGTCGCCAGACTGGGGGGCGATGAATTCATTATTTTATTAGAAAATATTCAAAATGAGGCTGAGGTAACTGATACAGCCCAACGAATTATTGAACAGATTAAACGTCCTTTTTATATTAATCATAAGCAAATTTTTACAGGAGTTAGTATTGGGATTACCTTCAGTTCCATGGGATATTCTCAAGCGGAATCCATGATTAGAGATGCGGATATTGCCATGTATAATGCCAAACATTTAGGCAAGGGATGTTATCAAGTATTAACCTATGCGATGCAAATTCCAGCCCTACAACGTTTAGAACAAGAAAATCAATTAAGAGAGGCTTTAAAACGTCAGGAATTTATATTAAACTATCAACCTATAATTTCTTTAATCACAGGAAACCTCACGGGATTTGAGGTTTTAATTCGCTGGAATCATCCCGTAAAAAAAATAATTAGTCCCTGTGATTTTATTCCGATTGCAGAGGAAACTGGATTAATTCAACTGATAGATTTATGGGTTTTCAAACAGGCGTGTTACCAAATTAATGATTGGAACCAACAATTTCCTAATTTACCGCCTTTGAGCATGAATATCAACCTGTCTCCGGTCGATTTAAAACAAACCAATCTTGTCGAAAATTTACAGAAAATTATAGATGATAAAAACCTCAAAAATTGGAAATTAAAACTAGAAATTACTGAAACTTGTTTTTTAGAAACTCTGACTTTTGAAAAAAAATTAATGTACCAACTCCAAGCCATGGGAATTGAGTTGTGTATTGATGATTTTGGGACGGGCTATTCCTCCTTAAGTCGGCTGCACAATTTTCCCCTCTGTACTTTAAAAATTGATCGCTCGTTTGTCAGGGAAATCCAGTCTAAAACGAAAGGGGCGGAAATTATTCATACGATTATTATGTTAGCCCATAGCTTGGGGATGGATGTGGTGGCAGAAGGAATTGAAACCCAAATGCAGTTAGAAAAACTCACGGAGTTGAGTTGTAACTATGGACAGGGTTATTTAATCGCTAAACCCCTAGACCATTCTCAAGCGACGGAATTTTTAATCAGCCGGGTAGGTTAAATTCAAATTGACCTGATATTATCATCCTCGAGATCGATCGTTTACAATATTTAACAATAGAACGAAAAACTCCCTGGGATTCAGTTTAAGCACAATCAAGTTCAAGAAATGAAGTCTATCAAAGCATAGATAGGGCTTTTCCCAAGAAAGAATGTTATGATTGGCGGAAAGATTAGATCTCGGTAGCTCCGTTTGCTACGGCATCAGGAACGTTTTTGCTCTCTAGTATAAGTTCTACCCGCTTGCCTCCGAATTCCAATCTCCGCATACCCCTTGATTTTTGACTGGAAAGGTACTTAATGACGATTTATGTAGGCAATCTGTCTTACGACGCGACGGAAACCGACCTTACTCATGTGTTTGGTGAATATGGTTCCGTTACAGATGTTCAAATTCCCCTTGACCGGGAAACCCAGAGAAAACGGGGTTTTGGCTTCATCAAAATGGCAACAGACGACGAAGAAACCAAAGCAATTGATGAGTTAGACTCAGCAGAATGGATGGGTCGAGTTCTGAAAGTCAATAAAGCCAGACCCCGTGAAGATCGCAAATCTTCCGGCGGTAGCTGGGGGGATAAACAGAATTACTCACGACCCTATTAAGTTGTTCCATACAACGTTCGACACACGAAAATCCAGTCCCTACCGGGAATAGTGCTAGAAGAAGGTTTTTTTGTACGGCAAGACAGGCCGGATTTTAAGCTTGTGGAGAGGAGATTAAACTCGAAGTGCTTGCACAAAAAGTAGTCCTCGGTGAAGCAAGAATTCCCAGCGAAATTCCTAGGATTGTTGGGGGAGTGTCAATACCTGTTTTTTAACAGGTTGTGCTAAAGTAATCAGTGAGAGTAAAATTCGGTTGTAGCTTTTGTTTGTAGTCTTGATGGGCATTTCCCGTTTGGTTTGGACAGGCTTCTCTCCGAAATTCTAACCTCCGCAATATTTTGATTTTGGAGATACCCTATGTCTATTTATGTCGGCAATCTTTCTTATGATGTCACCGAAGAAGATCTAAGCAGTGTTTTTGCAGAATACGGTAATGTCAAGCGGGTTCAACTTCCCAAAGACCGCGAAACAGGTAAAGTGCGGGGCTTTGCTTTTGTGGAAATGGACGCTGAAACAGAGGAAGATAAAGCTATTGACGAGCTTGATGGAGCCGAATGGATGGGTCGGAACATGAAAGTTAACAAAGCCAAACCCCGTGAAAATACCGGTGGTGGTGGTGGTAGTCGCGGTGGTGGTTATGGCGGCGGCGGTGGTAATCGCGGCGGTGGTAATCGCGGCGGCGGTGGTCGCTACTAAGTGGCTTTTTGACTCCTTCGATGGGTATGGACTCCAAGAATCTCCTCGATTTGATCTCTAGGAAGGCTTGGGTCACCATACCTGAGCTTTTAGGTTCTCACCCAAAGAAGGAACTCAAATAGTATGGTAATATTGAACGGGTTAAACTCCCTTAAAGATGGTGAAACCGTTCAACTAAAGGGCTTGGCAACAGTTGGATTTACAACCTAACCCCAGGCCGTGCAAAACCAAATAAACCCTTGTTTAATAGGTTATGCTAAAGTAATTAATGAGAGTAAAATTCGGTTGTAGCTTTTGTTTGTAGTCTTGATGGGCATTTCCCGTTTGGTTTGGACAGGCTTCTCTCCGAAATTCTAACCTCCACAATGTTTTTGATTTTGGAAATATCCCATGTCTATTTATGTCGGCAATCTTTCTTATGATGTCACCCAAGAAGATTTAGGTGATGTTTTTGGGGAGTACGGTACTGTTAAACGAGTTCAACTGCCTACCGATCGTGAAACCGGTCGAGTGCGGGGCTTTGGTTTTGTGGAAATGTCCAGCGAAGCCGAAGAAGAAGCAGCAATTAAAGCACTTGACGGAGCCGAATGGATGGGTCGCGACCTAAAAGTGAACAAAGCCAAACCTAAAGAAGACCGTGGTGGCGGTGGTGGTGGTAGTCGTGGTGGTGGTTATGGCGGCGGCGGTGGCCGTAGTCGCTATTAAACTGCTTTTTGACTCCTTCACTTAGGATTGACTGCGAGAATCTCCTCTATTTGATCTAAATAAAAAAGCTTAGGTAATAATACCTGAGCTTTTTTATTTGAGAGTTTTTTCAATTTCTTGATCCGGCTGAATTCTGAAAATTATTGTCGGAGTATCCCTACCTTTTTTTCCACAGATTGTGTTAAAGTGTTAATCGAGAGTAAAATTCGGTTGTAGCTTTTGTTTGTAGTCTGTATGGGCACTTCCCGTTTGGTTTGGACAGGCTTATCTCCGAAATTCTAACCTCCACACTATTTTGATTTTGGAAATATCCCATGTCTATTTATGTCGGCAATCTTTCTTATGACGTTACAGAAGGCGATCTGAACGGCGTTTTCGCGGAGTATGGTACTGTTAAGCGTGTACAACTCCCTACCGATCGTGAAACCGGTAGAGTGCGCGGTTTTGCCTTTGTGGAAATGTCCAGCGAAGCAGAAGAAAACGCAGCTATTGAAGCACTTGATGGTGCCGAATGGATGGGTCGGGGTCTGAAAGTGAACAAAGCCAAACCCAAAGAAGACCGAGGAGATCGGGGATCTTATGGCGGTGGCGGTAATCGCGGTGGCGGTTATGGCGGTGGCGGTGGCGGCGGTCGTGGTCGCTACTAAACTGCTTTTTCACCCTTCTAATTAGGATTGACTGTGAGGATATCCTCTATTTGATCTAAATAAAAAAGCTTAGGTAGCAATACCTAGGCTTTTTTATTAGGGGGAACAGGGAACAGGGAACAGGGAATAGGGAACAGGGAATAGGGATTTAGGGATTTAGAGGTGTCCTAACTGTAATGCGTACCGCTAGATAACAAATTGTAAATTTATATCTCTACAATTAAGTAATCGTTGCTCACTCAATTGTAGATCGTTAAACTCGAA
>DATNRE010000395.1:0-2854 GCA_036703685.1 Candidatus Obscuribacterales bacterium | reverse complement strand
ATACCCTAGTTTGGACTGAGGGACAAGACGGTTGGAAATCTGCCTCTGAAGTTCTACCCCAACTTTTTGCTTGATTGCTTAATCCCCATAAAAAGAAGACTACGGATTCGCTGATCCATAGTCTTTTTTAGTAGTCTTTTTTAGTGCCAAACTGCCAAAACTTAGAGAGGGAGAGACAAGAAATTAAGTTTGGGTTAACAAAGCCTGAGCATAAACAGTTTCGTTATCACTACTTAATCCCGTAATGAATAACCCAGTGTAGGGGTCAGGGGAAGTTCCGGTATCTTCGACATAAATCACCCGAGGGTTATCTAATAATTTAAACAAACTGTACAGTTGGATATAATACTCGCTTGCTTCTGCTGTGACTTCTAAGGTTTCAATTCCCGCCCCACCAATTACGCCTTGCGCTCCAGCCTGTAAATCAAGTAGGGCTTGCTGAACTAATGGGGAAAAAGTTTCCGTCAAACCCATCACTCGAACAGTTCGCTCAGGAGGTTTATACCCCTCCACTCCTTCTGCTTTTTTCCGGGCTGTGGCATCTAGGGACAGAACTTTTTTATCATCTAAAACGGTTTTGGTTCGCTTAATTACTAAGGGACTATCTGATTCTGATTCTCCCCAGAAATTAAAATCTTTAACGGCATCTCTTAGGGTCGCTGCTGCTAATTTTGCGGTGATTTGTGAAACCATTTTAATTCAAAATAACAACTGTACTTCTATCGTACTACAATATCTTTTTTTTGACAATGTTAAATCTCGTAATTAATCGGTAAGGATAATAAAAAAAGCCCTCAGAATCCTGAAGGCTAATTTACTAATCAACATCACTATTATTGCCATTTACCCGCCACAATCTTAATAATCCCATTAGTTTCAATTTGGGATTCAATCTCAAATCCTTGAGCTAGTAGTTGATAGATTGTGTTTTCCCTTGCATACATTGGTAATAAAGCCTCCATAAACTTTGTTTTCCCTATTGCATCATTATCGGAAATAAATTCATATTCTCCTTGAGAATTAATCTTGAATCCTAAATCATAATTATGGCGGGGTCGTCGAATAACAAAGTCTGCTATTGTGTTATTGCCATAATAATCTTCAATAACGCTATTGGTTTCGAGAGATGCTCCCGATAGGATATCAAGTTGGGATTCAAGTAATTTATGGAGAACTCGTTCAAGGATAACATGGCTTTTGATTGAGGTTTTAATTGTTGTTAGATGCGACATGGTTTTAGTCCTATAGTTTAAGGCAACAGTTAATGATTCTGGTTTAGATAGAATTGATGTTTGAGAAGCAACATCGTAATTAGAAAAAGAGTTGGAATCAACAAAACTAGAATCCTTGCCATAAATTATCCTCTTGATTGATTTGTTCTTGATTAATTTCTTGATATTCTGGTAAAAGTTCTTGAGATTTGACTTCACCAAATTCTAAATCCTTAGTAAGTTCAGTACAACTACTGCCAGAGCCATTGAGAACTTTTTCAGTGATTGTGCCATCGGGATTGATAGTGAATTCAATTTTGTAATATTGCATTAGTTTCTCCTTAATTTCTGGAAATATCCCCTAATTGATCACTGGTTCTGATTAAGGGATAAATAAGTTAGGAAATCCTTCCATTTTCATGTAGTCACGACACAGGCATTTATTGTTTTGTGCTGCAACATTCACCACACCATAAAGGAAAATCATCAGCATCACCCTCCGACCAAGGGGTTAATTTTCCACAATTAAAGCAGTAAAAAAGCTTTAACTGATTCAGTATTTTTAGTTCAATATCAAAGTCGCAATCTGCCCCATAAACTGACCATAAACCGGGCATCCCTCGTACTAGAATAGGTTCAGAAAGGGTTTTAATATCAATCAATTCCCACGCATAACGTCCAGGTTGCCAAAAGCCCATTAATCGTTCAATTTCTGATTGTTCATTAATGAATTTATCGGTCATTAAATGAATATTTGTGAGATTGGCAATGGCAATGATTTTCCCCTTATTGTTATTAAGGTTATCTTGAGTAATTCCTAATTCATCAAGAATTTTCTCTAATCCCAAAGGATAATCCTCAACGGGAACCGATTGTTTTCCAGCATGAATTGCCAGTAATCCTCGATAATTCCGTTTCCAATCACGGGTTTCAAATTGTTTCTTTCCCTTGATTAATAGAGTTGCCCAGGGTTCATGAATTGTTAATGCTTGCATGATTTTAGTTTAGGTTAGTGGTTAACTCATTAAACATTTGCTGAATATTATTGAAGGAATCAACAATATTTTGGTCTAAAGTTTGACTATTTAATTGTTCGTTTTCTAACATCCAATCCTCATTTTCTATCATCCAATTAAGATGATTTTCCAGTTCTTGAATTAGATGAATTAATTCTTTAGTTGATTTGTTCATAATTCTCCTGATAATCAACTTCTAAAAGCGGTAGCAAATTATTATCTAAATCTGGAGATAAAGAAGCTGATTTAGCTCCGCTACGACTAGCCCAATCTTTCAATGCTTCAATCTGATGACTGGCAATTTTAGCTAGAGGAACGCAAGTGGCGATCGCATCTAATAAATCCCCAATCGTAAATTCTTCATTACGACTAAAGCCATTTTGCATCGCTTCATAAATAACTTGTTCAATCTCTGCACCAGAAAAATCTTTAGAACGAGACGCTAATAACTCAACATCAAAATCATCTCGTTCGGGACGCAGGCGATTGAGGTGAACTTGAAAAATTTGTTGACGTTCTGATTGTGTAGGCAGATGAACAAAGAACAATTCATCTAAACGACCTTTGCGGAGAAATTCAGCAGGGAGTATTTCAACATTATTAGCAGTCATCACCACGAACACCGGG
>DATNRE010000394.1:0-12442 GCA_036703685.1 Candidatus Obscuribacterales bacterium | reverse complement strand
TCAGGGTTGAGGAGGGAATCTGATGCACCGGGGTTAGAGATTCCGCAGCCAAAGAGAGTGGCGCGGGAGATTCTTCAGAAAGACTTTGACGAGGATGGGACACCACCAGCAGTAGGGTACTAGCTGCTATTACCCCGCAGTGACGAAATTTTGTAAAATTTTCACTCCTACCCATAGAATGCCTATTTTTTTATCAGTTATTAATCAACAGTAATCAGCAATTAGTCAACCGTCAACTGTTATTAGTCACACCCCTAAAATTAAATTTTTTTTCCGGTTACAATGACTGTATATTTCCGATTACACAGATTACTGATTGGTTTGAATTTTTAGGATAGGAGCATCGAGAATAGCTTGAGCTTTTTCTTTTTCAATCTTAGTTTGTTTTTGAGAGGGATCAAAGCCAATTGATTTTAATAGATTTTCCCACTGATTGTTCAGGGATAAATTTTCAGAATCGTTCAATTTTAAGGTTGCTAAAGTTGAGATTGTTTCATGCCAAAGTCCTTGTTGAGCATATATATTTAAACGTTCTAAGGGATCTTGAGTTTGTCCTAATTGGCGTTTTTCAGACGGACTCAAAGCAACGGAATTGATCCATCCACTGACCAGACGATCATTAGAAGGATCATTAGAAGGATCATTGACCTTACATTTTAGGGTTATATACCAACGATAATTTTTATTATCTTGTAAAGCCAAAAATTTAGAATTCTCAGACCATTGAATTCCCACAATCCCAGGACGATCAGTGCTGAGGGAAAAGGAGGTTTTGTAAAGGGTTTTATCCGCTTCATCTGCGATCTCAAATTCCACTGTCTGTTGATCGATTATCCCGGGAATATAAAGAAAAAATGCGGGTTGACCCGATGCCGTGCGCCCCATTGTAGACTCGGGAATTAATGCGGTCAGACTGGGACAAGGCCCACGAGTTCCGCCGCCTTCCCGACGTCCGGGGACTCCCCTGTCGGGTGGGGTAAAGGCATTCCAGTTGGTGAACGGTGAATCACTACCTGGACTGGGTTGTTCAGGTTGCTGAACCCGTTGCTCTGTCCCGACATCAACCGGATTCTGTTCATCTCCCCAATTTTGAGGCAAGGACGCTGAATGGCCTGGAGTTACACTTGAACTAAAAACAACCCCTATTTGTAACAATAACGTTAGTCCAAGGGTTGCACGGTGGAGGAAAAACATTGGCATCGCCATAATTAGTCACGCTTACCGATGGGCAGAGTAGCATTTATTGACATTACTATTGTATCTAATGTTCCTGCAAAAGTTGTCAAAATCTGTGCTTAATCTTAAATGTTTGAGTCTGAATTGGATTTTAGGAAAGTTGGGGCTTTGTCTCCTATCCTAAGTCTGAAGTTTGACAGGATTCAAGCAATAAATATCCGGATTTCTTCTATAATCACAGTTTCTATGAATCTTAACTCATTGACCTTTGGGAAAAATAGCAGTTTTAAACCTCGGACAATTCGACCCATTGGGGTTTCGGCTTTATATGGTTTAACTGGTTTAGGAAATACCCTGTTGGCGATTGATACTTCTCGAGGATTTTTACTTCAAATTGACCCCAAAACCGATAATGCAACGGTGGTTAATCCTGATTTAACTTTAGCATTTAGAGATGTGACTGGTTTAGCAATTTGGGGTGATAACCTCTGGTTTACTCGCGGCAATGAGGTCTATTTTTGTCCCCGGGTTGTTCAGGGTAATTCTATTATTAATCTTGAGCCTCAATTATTTATGCAATTACCCGATGTAGCCACCGGAATTGCAGTTTATGAATCGACTCTTTATTTTGCTTGCGATCGCATTGCTTCTATTCTGGTTTATAGTCAAAATACGAAACGGGAAATTACCCGCTTTTCTGCCCCCGGAATTGGGGTGGAAAATTTAACAATTAGAAATGAAGAATTATGGGTTTGCGATCGGGAAGAACAGACGGTTTATTGTTTAGAAAAGGCAACGGGAGAAACTCGATTTAGTGTCTTAACTCCTTTTGAATTTCCCAGTGGTTTAACCTTTTATACCGATCCAGAAACGGCAGAAGAAGTTCTCTATGTCGCCTATGCCGGTAGTGAACTTTATATCCGAGATAATCCCAGTTCCTATGATCAATTTGAATTAGCAAAACGCGATCGCACCTTTATCCATCCCCTCTCTTTTCACTTTAATTCCCAGGAAAAATATGCTACCTCTAATGGCTATTTGATTGAAATGTCCTATGTGGAGGAATTAGAACCCTTAGATGCGGTTCATATTGAAAATTTAGAATGGCGCATTGCCTTACCTTCTAATACTAATCGCCAGAAGGTTTTAGAGGTTTCTGCTATTGGAATTCCCTTTCGAGAGGAAATTGAAGATGGGGAAAAAGTTGCGGTATTTCAATTTAATCCTTTGACTTCGACGGAACGTTTAATTTTTGGTTGGAAAGCCTTATTAGAAGTTCGGAGTATCAAATATCAAATCCATCCTCGTCACGTGGAAAATTTACCTGAAATTCCCCCAGATATGCCTGAAAAATATTTGGTAGATGATGATCATTTAGCCATGAATACGGCAGTTGTTCAAGCCGCAGCTAAGGAAGCTATTCGCAATGAAACTAATTTCCTACGAAAACTTTTAAGTATTCGTAATTATGTCTATGATCAGTTATCCTATAGTCTGACTTCTAAGATTGAAAATCCCGATGTGGTTTTAGAACGGGGGATAGGTTCCTGTGGGGAATATGTGGGGGTTTTATTAGCTTTAGCCCGATTAAATGGTATCGCCTGTCGAACTATTGGACGTTATAAATGCCCGCAATTTGCTGACCGTCGAGGAGTGCCTTTAGAACCGGAATATAATCATGTTTGGCTGGAATTTTATATTCCGGGTTTCGGTTGGGTTCCGATGGAATCTAACCCCGATGATATTCAAGAAGGAGGGCCCTATCCCCTACGGTTTTTTATGGGATTAGCTTGGTATCATATTGAAATTGGCAAGGGTATTCGTTTTCAACGATTAACCAGTCAAGGGGTTGATGTTGACCGGGAAAAAGTCTCCCTGGGAACCTTAGCAATTAATCATGTTCGGTTTACTATTTTAGATGAGTTACCGGCAGTTTAAACCGTAGAAACCGAGTTGATGGATTGATACTTTTGCCAAATTGTTGTAGGGTGAGTGATGATTAATCAATTAATTTCACGCGCCCTACCGTTTGAATTAAAATAGATAAAAACTGGATTTTTAATTGACCTATGGAATTTTTACAAGAGTTAACTCTGATTGAAATTTTGGTACTGGTGGCTTTTTCCATGTTGATCATTTTTACCGGGGGTGTCCTCTATTTAACGGTGGCTGAATGGCGCGATCGCAGACGTAGAGAAGATGAAAAACGTCAACGGTAAATAATGGGTAATGGGTAATAGGTAATAGGTAATGGGTAATAGGTAAAATTTGTAGGGGCAGGTTCACCGCTCAATTATGTTACCAACCAATAATCTAAATAAACCTGCCCGACCCAACAAATAATCCCACAGAAATATCATGGAATAACCATTAAATTGAATTAATTGTTAATTTTTTGGTGGGGTTTGGGCGGGTTTTGATAATTTGTTGATGGGTGGCAAATATTCAGGTGAACCCGCCCCTACAGAAATATCACGGAATAACCATTAAATTGAATTAATTGTTAATTTTTCGGTGGGGTTGGGGCGGGTTTTTATAATTTGTTGATGGGTTTCAAATATTCAGGCGAACCCGCCCCTACAGGAATTATTGGGAATTTCAGTGTCATGTAGAGTTGGTTTAAGTAGGTTTGAGTCAGTTTCATCAAGCGGATAGAGTACAATGGGCACACAGACCTATGAGGGTTCAATTTCAGCGTCCACGACTCAATTGCACCAACCAGTCGCTATTTTAGAGTTTCCAACGTCATAATGCTGATTGCCAAACTGTTAACTTCCATCTCCCTTTCCTTGGGGTTCACACTCCTGTTACCCATTGCCCTAGTCAGTAGTTTGATCACAGAGAGTGTCGTCGGTGCTGGGGCGAGTTATGCCCAAGTTCCCCCAGCCAAAAACGCCGTCGGGCGGGCGATGACCGTGCGCTCCGATATTCAGGAAGCTGATGCTCAAACGGGCATTGTCACCGCCCGGGGTAACGTTCAAATTAACTATCCTGCCCGTAGTATTCAGGCTACCGCGGCCCAGGCTCAATATTTTAGTCGAGAACGTCGAATTATTCTGAGTGGAAATGTATTTGTTTTACAAGAAGGAAATACCATTCGCGGGGAAACCGTCACCTATTTAATTGATGAAGGACGGTTTATTGCCCTACCGCAAGGGGGTGGGCAGGTGGAATCCATGTATTTAGTCCCCGATGAAAGTGCCAGCCCGAAAAATGCCACCGTTGAACCTTTTAATCCTAAACCGGCTTTTAAAACCCCATTAAGCGCGCCTTCAGCACCGCGTAATCCTTGAATAATTTATAACAAATATAGTTATGAAAATAGTGCTGGAGAATATTCACAAATCCTACCGTAAACGCATCGTTGTGAGTCGGGTTAATTTATCCGTTTCTCAAGGGGAAATTGTGGGATTATTGGGGCCTAATGGTGCAGGTAAAACCACAACTTTCTATATTGCAACGGGATTAGAAAAACCAACTCAAGGAAATGTTTATCTCAATGAAGTTGATATTACCCATTTACCCATTCATCAACGCGCCCGGTTAGGCATTGGTTATCTAACCCAACAAGCCAGTATTTTTCGACATCTGAGTGTCAGGGATAATATTTTACTGGTGTTGCAACAAACCCATGTTCCTCGTCATTTGTGGAAAAAACGTCTCCATACTTTACTCAGGGAATTTCGCTTAGAAAAAGTAGCCTCGACTTTAGGGTATCAGGTTTCTGGGGGTGAACGACGACGGACGGAATTAGCCCGGGCTTTGGCGGCGGGATTAGAATTACCCCAGTTTTTACTCCTAGATGAACCCTTTGCGGGTGTTGACCCGATTGCGGTTTCTGAAATTCAAGAAATTGTAGCTGCATTACGCACTCGGAATATGGGAATTTTGATTACGGATCATAATGTTAGGGAAACTTTAGCGATTACAGACCGAGCTTATATTATGCGCGATGGGCAAATTTTTGCCTCGGGAACGGCTGAAGAACTCTACAATAATCCCCTGGTGCGACAGTATTATTTAGGTGACAATTTTCAAGTATGAAAATTACTCTTGATAAGTCTTTAATTTCTGGGAACTTTTTCCCGCCCTATGTTTCAATTTTAGATCGCTATTTAATCCAAGAATTGATTCCGCCGTTTATTTTCGGGGTCGGATTATTTAGTTCCGTGGCTTTAACTGTGGGCACGGTTTTTGAGTTAGTTCGACAGGTGGCGGAGTCGGGTTTATCCGTAGGCATAGCTGTTCAGGTATTTCTGTTAAAAATGCCAGAATTTATTGTTTTGGCTTTTCCCATGGCGATGATTTTAACGACCTTAATGGTTTATGGTCGTTTATCCAGTGATAGTGAATTAATTGCCCTGAAAAGTTGTGGGATTAGTTTATATCGGCTATTAATTCCCACATTAATTTTTAGTTTAATCATCACAGCTTTAACCTTTGGGTTTAATGAGGTGATTGTTCCGGCGGCTAATTATAAAGCCTCTGTAACCTATGAACAAGCATTAAATGAAGGCGATCTTCCTATTCAAGAGGATAATATTTTTTATCCCGAATATGAAAGGATTAAAATAGAGGGAACGGATAAAAGAATTAATCGCTTAGTCCGGCTATTTTATGCCCAAAGATTTGATCAAGGTCAAATGTTAGAAGTAACAATCTTAGATCTTTCTCAACCGGAGTTAACTCAAATTATTTCGTCAAAATCTGCTAATTGGAATTTCTCTGCTAATACTTGGGATTTCTTTAATGGTACGGTTTATATTGTCAACCCCGATGGCTCCTATCGGAATATTGTGCGTTTTGATCATAAACAGATTCAACTGTCTCGAACTCCGTTAGATTTAGCATCCCGTAAACGGGGTTTTGATGAGATGAATATTGCTCAAGCTCAAGATTATTTACAATTAATGAAATTGAGTGGCGATCAACAAAAAATTATTAAAACTAAAGTTAGAATTCAACAAAAATATGCTCTACCTTTCTCCTGTGTTGTCTTTGCTTTATTAGGTGTCGCATTAGGAAGTAGACCCCAAAGTAACAGTAAAGCAACCAGTTTTGGGATTAGTGTAATCGTGATTTTTGGCTATTATTTACTCTCTTTTATTACTGGAGCATTAGGTCAAAAAGAAATCCTGACTCCCTTTTTCGCGGCTTGGTTGCCGACATTTTTAGGAATTGGGGTTGCGAGTTTTTTATTGGTTCGTTCTTCTAAATAGGGAATGGGGAATAGGGAATGGGGAATGGGGAATAGGGAATAGGGAATAGGGAATAGGGAATAGGGAATAGGTAATGGGTAATGGGTAATGGGTAATGGGTGATATAGCAATCCTAATTGATTTTTAAGACTTGATAAATATTAGATAATAATTTTTCTAATACAACGGCTTTAAATTCTTGATTGTTCATTATTTCCATAAATATTTTTTCGTTGCCGTCCATGCGTTCAATAAACAGGTTCTCAAGATGTTTTTCTAGTACGGGGGCAAAGTTTTCTTGAGTATTAACTTGGGCAGCTTGTTTAATAGAATCATTGGCGATCGCGGTGGCAGTAATTTGTTCAAAAAAGAGTTGATCAGCTAAAGTAAAATCCGTGCCAAATCTTTCATTTAGGGAGTTAATGAGTTGGGATAGGGGCACTTCTTGATCGAGTTGACGAGTTCCCACGGCGGTTAAACCGGGTAAGGGTTTGACTTGACCATCATGGAGATCAATTTTCCCGGCGCTAATTTTTTCTAACCGATAAAATTTTAGTTCCATATCGCCAGTTAAATCAATTTTGGGAGCGTCTTTACTTCTGGGTAATTTCTTGAGTAGAAAACGCCCATAGGCATAAAGTTTTTCTAGTTGTGAATCTTGATAGGGGATAATTTGAGCTAGGAATAAATAAAGATTACGAAAGCTGGTTAATTGAGTTTTAAATTGTTCTTTTTCGGGGTCTGTAAGGAGTTGATATTGGTCTACAATTGGATCTAATAAATTATTTAATTTTTGATGTTCTTTTCCGGTTAAGGAAGTTTTGGGACGAAACCAAATTTCACACCATGGGTTAACATCATCTTGGCTAAAAAGTTGCCAGTCATAAAGTTGATAGGAAAGATCATTTAATTGTTGAGGATCGGCGGTTTCCCCAATGGGGGTTTCTGTGTAGTAGGGTTTAAAGGCTTGATAAATGTCCTCTGGTTTGTTAACAAAATCTAATATAAAAGTATCGTCTTTTCCGGTGGTGGTGCGGTTGAGGCGCGATAAAGTTTGCACAGCTTGGACTCCATCGAGTCTTTTATCTACAAACATAGTATGTAATAAAGGTTGATCAAATCCGGTTTGAAATTTGTTGGCAACTAACAGAACTTGATAGGCATTGCTGGCGAATTTTTCGGGGATTTCTGATGTTTTAATCCCGTTCATATTGGCTTCAGTAAAGGGGCGATCGGGAAATTCATCGAGGGTAAGAGAACCGGAAAAAGCCACTAAAGATTTGATATCTTGATAACCTTTTTCTTGAATATATTGATCAAAAGCCAGTTTATATTTAACGGCGTGTTCACGGGAGCGAGTAACAACCATTGCTTTAGCCCTACCCCCGATTTTATGGCGGGTATGGTTGCGAAAATGTTCGATAATAATTTCTACTTTTTGGCTGATATTATGGGGGTGTAGTTCAATAAAACGAGCGATCGCTTTGGCGGTTTGACGACGGGGTAAATAGGGGTCTGCTTCCGAGGTACGAACTAATTGATAATAGCGTTCATAGCAAGTATAATTAGCTAAAACATCTTTAATATAATTTTCTTCAATAGCTTGACGCATGGTGTAAAGATGAAAAGGAGATTGACCGTTTTCTCCGGCTTCATCAAAGACCAGTAGGGTTTTATATTTAGGAGTAGCAGTAAAGGCGAAATAACTTAGGTTTGGTTGTTTTGTGCGGGTGAGTTGGGCTTTTAATAGTTGTTTTTTTGCTTCATCACTGAGATCATCTTCTTCAAATTCATCCGCTAAAAGTTGAGAGGCGATCGCCGATTCAATTCCGTCTTTATTCAGAATTTTCTTAAGTTCGGTCGCGGTTTCTCCGGTTTGAGAACTATGGGCCTCATCAACAATAATGGCAAAGCGTTTATTTTTAGTATTAATATTAATAGTTTTGCCTTTTTTCTCCAGAGTTTGAATCGCTTTAGTAATAAAAGGGAACTTTTGAATAGTAGAAATTATAATAGGAACACCATCATTGAGGGCGGTGGCTAATTGTTGGGTATTTTCATCTATTTTCTGGACAACTCCGGCTTTATGATCAAATTGATAAATCGTATTTTGTAGTTGTTGATCTAATACGGTGCGGTCTGTAATTACAACAACGGTATGAAAGATTTTTTCATCTTGGGAATCGTGAAGATTGGCTAAACGATGGGCTAACCAAGCAATAGAATTAGATTTTCCTGAGCCCGCCGAATGTTGAATTAAATAATTATGTCCGGCTTTATTTTTTTGAGTATGATTAATCAGTTTACGCACCACATCAAGTTGATGGTAACGGGGGAAAATCAGGGTTTCTTTTTTCTCGTATTGAATATTTGTATCCGTAGTAATTTTAGTTTCTTTAACTTCAATGTGTAAAAAACGCGCCAAAATATCTAACAGACTATCCTTTTGTAAAACCTCTAACCACAGATAACTTGTGCGATATTCTTGATTATTACTAATAGGATTACCCGCGCCGTGATTATGTCCTTTATTGAAGGGGAGAAAATGGGTATTTTCTGCGGCTAATTGGGTGGTCATCCAGACTTCTTCGGTGTCTACGGCGAAATGGACTAAGCACCGTTGTTTAAAGATAAATAGGGGATCTTTCGGGTCTCTGTCGGTTTGATATTGATGGATAGCGTTATCATAGGTTTGCTCGGTAAAAGGGTTTTTAAGTTCAATACTTGCTATGGGTAAACCGTTAATACTGATCAAAATATCGGGGATTTTTCCGGTTTTAATTTTAACTTGGCGGGTAACAGTTAGGCGATTTTTTTTGTAGAGTTCTAAGGTTTCCGGGTTCATGCCCGTGTTAGGTTGAAAATAGGCAATTTTAAAGGTTTTACCATAACATTTGAAACCGTTGCGCAGGATGTCTAACATACCGCGGCTTTTGAGTTCTTTGGTAAGGCTATCTATGATGATTTTTTGGGCATCGGTGGGGCTGGTTTTGGCTAGGTGTTGCCATTGTTTGGGTTGGGTTTCTTGGATGAAATTAATTATTTCGCTGGGGAAAAGGGCGGTTTCTGGGTCGTATTTTTTGGCGTTTCCTTGTTCGTAGCCACTGAATTGTAGGAGTTCTTTTTCAATGATGTTTTCAAATTCGGCTTCTGTGTGCATGATTGGTGATTATAAAGGTGAATTAATCGAGACTTATAAATTCTCTAGGAGTAATAATCTGGTTTTGATATTCAGCTAAATTCTTGAGTGCTAAAAGGTCTTTATCTCCTGTTATTAAAAATTCGGCGTTGGAGTCTTTTGCTAGTTCTAAAAATTTGTTGTCTTCAACATCTCTACAGATGTTAATTTGAGATTTTATTTCTATAAATTGACTGTATTTTTTGACTATATCTACAAAATCTTGTCGTTCTATATCTGAGATATATTTATCAAATTTACGTTTGTAAATTCGTGTGCTTAATTCTTGATAAGTTGCCTCACTTTGAGCAATTTTGAACTGTTGATAGACTTTATTTAGGGCTTTACGGGCTGTTCCATCGGGACTCAGGGCAGCACTAATTAAAATATTTGTGTCAATAACAATTAGTTTAGGATTCATCGGCTAATAATTCTTCTAGTATTTCTGGGGTTAATCCTTTTGATTGAGCATTTTTGCCGATTCTGTCAAAGACACTAAGTAGATTTTCGTCCTCAATTTTGGGAGAATTTTTCTTAATTTCTTGAATGAGTTGTTCTTGTTCTTCTTGGGGAAGTTGTAAAACAAGATTAAGAATTTGTTTGAAGGTTAAGGGGAGTTGATAGATTTTTTGTGTCATGGTTGTTTCTAATGTGTTTAGGCGGAGATAGGTGTTTGATCCCCCTAAATCCCCCTTAAAAAGGGGGACTTTTTGGATTTTTGCAAGAGGTCTACTGAAACCAGAAATTAATTCTATGGCTAGGAGTATATTAGAGATTGCGTCAATTTTGTTGATTTAACCAATTAGTTAAATCCTCTAATGATTGCAGGTCAAAAATTGCATCCGCTAGGTTTTCTATCTGCTCTAAAGATAAGCTATTAATTTGGCTTTCTAAGGTAGGATTAATATTATCAAATCGCCGTTTAAGTTGTCGTTGAATAATTTTTTGTTCTCCTTGTTCAATTCCTCTTTCAATTCCTCTCTCGATTCCTCTTTCAATTCCCTTTTCCATCCAACTGGTGACAATTTCCATAATTTGTTCCTTTTCTACTAAGTTGGCTTGTTCTAGTTCGGTGTTTAATGCTTGTTCTTCGGTGGTATTTAGGCGGAGATAGGTGTTTGATCCCCCTAAATCCCCCTTAAAAAGGGGGACTTTTTGGATTTTTGCAAGAGGTCTACTGAAACCCGAAATTAATTCTATGGCTAGGACTATATTAGAGATTGCGTCAATTTTGTTGATTTAACCAATTAGTTAAATCCTCTAATGATTGCAGGTCAAAAATTGCATCCGCTAGGTTTTCTATCTGCTCTAAAGATAAGGTATTAATTCGGGTTTCTAAGGTGGGATTAATATTATCAAATCGCCGTTTAAGTTGTCGTTGAATAATTTTTTGTTCGCCTCTTTCAATTCCTCTTTCAATTCCCTTTTCCATCCAACTGGTGACAATTTCCATAATTTGTTCCTTTTCTACTAAGTTGGCTTGTTCTAGTTCGGTGTTTAATGCTTGTTCTTCGGTGGTGTTTAAGCGGAGATAGGTGTCAATGAAGCCGGAAATTAGTTCTATTTTAGCAGGATTTAACTGCAATGTCACTAACATTCTTAAACATTCTAGTTTGACCCTAACTCTTTCTTCTGGTTTAAAGTCCATTTTTGCCATTAAGGCGGCGGCAACGGGGTTGGGTTGATTTAAAAAGTTGCGCCAGTTGAGGTTATTTAATTGAATGGCAAAATAGTTAAATTCCAGTATTTTTCGGTTAGGGAAGTTAACTAAATATTGGCTTTTTTCGAGGCGTTTGGGTTCATCATAGGAAAAAATAACGATGGGGAAGATGGGGAGTAAATATTTGGCATCTAACCGGGCGAAGTAGTGAAACATCCGCCGCTCAAATTCCTTTTGATTATAGGCTTGATTTTCTAGGTGAATGAGTAAATAACTATCTTGTCCTTGCCATTTTACTTGTGCTAATAGGTCGATTTTTCTTTTGTCTCCAGAGGTAACATCGGTGAATACTTCTTCTGGTAAAAAGGTGAGGCTTTCTGTTTCTACATATTCTAATATTTCGGGTAAAAACAGTTCTATAAATTCCCAAAAGAAGGTTAGGATTAATTCTTTAAATAGTCTATCGTGATCGATCATTGGTTTTCGGTTTGGTTGAGTAGGGTTTGTAGGTTTTGAGGAAGTTCTGCAAGGGTGATTTGTGTCATGGTGGTTTCTAGGGTTAGGGAATAGCAATTTGTCTTACATCTATTTTACCTGTAACGGCGTTGGTAATTAGGGAGGTACGATATTCTTTTAATAGTTCTATCGCTTGTTTGATTTTGGCTTTTTGTAGGTCAATTTGAGTTGTTTTTTGATCTAAATATTGAATAATTTTTTGTTGTTCTTTTAAATTAGGAACTAATATATTTATTTTTCCAATAATTCCAGCACTTAGATTCATTTGACTTGATTCATTTCCTGTATCTCTAATGTACTTGTATGCACTTATAAGGTAGTAATATAAAAAATAAACATTGAGATTATTTAGAGGAGATATAGCCAGACAAGCCTGATTAAATGCTGCCTGAATTTTTAAAATTGCTACTCTTCCTCGTGTGTTTCCTTGCCCATACATTGCCATCAAAAGTGTTTCGGGTTTGACTAATGTAGTTGATGATGAATTTAGACCTTCTTTTGTAATATATTCTTCTGCTGAATAAATATTTTGATAATTTACCTCACCTGTTTTCACCCAAGGGATATTACCTTCCCAAAAATCAGGATTATTTCTGTCTGGTGTTCCACCAGAGATGATTTTACAAAAATAGTTGAGTTTTCCTCTTCTCCAATGCTTCGGAATATCACCTAACCACTCAATACCAGAATCTTTCATAGCTACGCTTGAATCTA
>DATNRE010000393.1:0-2608 GCA_036703685.1 Candidatus Obscuribacterales bacterium | reverse complement strand
AACTTCATCAGTACGCCAACTTTCAATAGGTGTATAAAGCAGAGAACTGGGTAAATGAGGATGGGGACAAAGATGATCACGAACTCTGTTTATTTCTCGTTTAGCCATGATCATGGCACGGTTAGAACTTTCTGTTTTACGAGTTCCTAAAATTACAATAGCTTCACCATTTGACCGTACAACATCACGAATAAAACGGTTAGAAGGATCAATTTTTAATCGTCCAGTACACCATCTAAACCTATGACGGGGTGCAGGATAACCTTTTCCTATTAAACCTACCCAATAAGTTTGTGTTACTTCAGGTGTTAACAAATGAGGTTCAATGGGAAGATTATTTTTCTGTGCAACTAATTTCATTCTATTTAAAGAATTATTAACCCAAGCAGAAACAATAGGATTTTCTACCAAAGTATCCGTACTAATAACATAAATTTTTTTATTAAGTTTTTCAGGTGGTAGTGTGGCGATCGCATTCCAAACAAGTTGTAAACTGGCTGTGCTATCTTTTCCCCCAGAATACCCAATAACCCAAGGAATTTCATCTAAACAGTATAGATCCTGAACTTCTTGGTTAAGAATTTCAAGATCATTGATAAATTCATCAACATTTCGAGATGGAAATAAAGATATTTGTTGATCAATTGCCATTTTAATATCACCCTAATTTAGATTTAAAAACATTGTTTCTATGCCAATGAATAGCATCAAGCCTTGGATAAAATTGTCTACTGTTGGGGAGAAATATAGAATCTCCATTAAAATCTGTCATGGGTCTAGCATGAGGTGATATTTCTTGTAAATCTTCTGCAACAATAATTTTATAATCATTATCTAGTGTAAACCAACCTCGATCAAATGCCCAATGATGATTTTTACAAAATGAAATTCCATTATCAATTTTATTATCATAAAATAAAGACATCGGTTTGATATGCGCTCCATCAACAATAGTTTGATTCATAGAACGAGTTACCCTTAAACCACAAAATGCACATTTATAATCATAAATATGAACAATTGATTTTCTAAAAAAAGCATCTCTAACAACTGATTTATAGATTCTAATTTTTTTTTCTATTAATTTATCTAACTGTGTTAGTTCTTGTTCGGCTTCATTTTGTAAAGTTTGATTGACTCCTAAAATATCTTCGATTTCTTTTTGAGTATCAGAAAACCAAACTGATATTAAAATATCTACTAACTCTTTTCTGGTTTCTCCATTTTTTATAAATTCAAATAATGTATCATCTAACTTAGCATATTCTACCGCTTGTTTCAATTTATTGATACTCTTAGGTTGAAACCCATCAAAATCAGGTCTTAACTTCAAATGCCAAAAATTTTCCTTTTTCAAGTGAAAGAAAGGATAGTGTAACCCCCCTAAATATCCTTCATTTCCCAAAAGTTGCCAATATTTCTTAAAGGTATCAATTAATTCATCTGATACCGTAATCTCGTTTTGCTCAATAATACCTTGTGCGATCAGATCAATAACAGATAACAACAAGATAGGTTTATATTTATAAGGAGCATTACCTCGTTGACGAATTTTATTAACCCTTAATTCGGCAAAGCGTTTACAATAATCTGCAAGAGTGCGCTTGTTTTGGGTTTCTTCTGTGTTCTCCATCTTTTCCCCTTGCCCTCTTTTCAGCAACCAAAAAATATTCCCTAAACCCCACTAATTAGGTAGAATCAGGACTAGGAATAAGTTTTTAAAAATTAATAACAAGTTTTTAAAAACCGTTTTAAAATACTTTAACGCCTATTGCACTCCTTGGCAACCCGAATGGAAAATAACACCCCCGACCAACTCCAACAAGACTTAAAAGCGATCGCCGATCTCCTCAAACCCCTCTACAACAACGATCGCATCCTGGCCCACAAAACCCAAATGGCCGAAACCGAAACCTTTATCACCTCCGTCACCCTAGAATGGATAGCGGCCAAAGTCGGTTTCGCCTCCCAACTGCCCCTATTTCAACCCCATTTAGACCCCACAGGTAACGTCGAAAGAGACACCGAAACCGTTGACGATATCCTGCAACGTCCCCTCGACTGGTCACGACAAGCCACCCTCACCCAATACCTGACTAACCACAAAGACCATAAATTCCCGGCGGTGTTAGTCGTCCTCAGTCCCTCCTGGGTCGATAACCCCCAAGCCCCCCAATGGGATAAACAGGGCCGGGCCACCCAGTCCGCCATCGACTTTTTACCCCTCGATACCCAAGGAAAACTCGGACTCCTGCAAATGTCCCAGGACGTCTCCATCTTTGCCCTCGATGGACAACATCGCCTGATGGGGATACAAGGGTTAATGCAACTCCTACGGACAGGACACCTGCAACCCTACACCAAACAGAAAAAACCCATCGGCGATGCCATTACCGTTAAAGAGTTAACCCAAAAAATCGGTATCACCCCCCAACAGTTACAGCAACTCTCCCAGGAAACCATCGGCGTAGAATTTATTCCCGCCGTGGTTAAAGGAGAAACCCGCGCCCAAGCTAGACAACGGGTGAGGTCTATTTTTGTCCACGTTAACTTAATGGCCGTTAAACTCAGTAAAGGCCAGTTAGCCCTATTAGACGAAGATGATGGG
>DATNRE010000392.1:0-2193 GCA_036703685.1 Candidatus Obscuribacterales bacterium | reverse complement strand
AACCCGTTTTAAAGACAGTTTGAGAGGGTCTATTTGTATAAATTTGGGTGTAATAGTTGTCTTGTTGTGAAAGGTAGTTTTCCGCTTGTTCCTGGGGTGAATTGCCTTTAATTTCCCACTTTTTGCCACTGTTAACATAACTATTCATTATGGCTAAATTTAAAGGACTGGGTGCTTTATTTGCTCCCGATTCCAACCAATAATCCTGATAATAGATTTTGATTGCATCCACTTTTGAAATCCTCCGAACGTCCAGCCCGTGACGTTTTGCGACACTTTCAATGATTCCATATTTAGTAGCGCCGCCGCCGTCGTTATGGTGATTACTAAACCCACCTTCTGGGACTAAGATATGATGAATCGCCCAAGCAAAATTAGTGTCATTAATCCCTGCTTCTGTTACAAGTTTGGCGGTTTCTTCCGGTGCTTTAAAGTTAGATTTTCCGCCAAGATTATTAACAGTTTTGGTCACGTTTTGTGTAACGGTTGCCTTGAGTTCAGGCGGTAGGATAGCATTAGAAATTAAGATAGCCAGACATCCCCCGGTGATTACTTTCCAATTAAATTCACTCATTATTGCCACTCCAAAACCGTAGCTGTGTAGGTTCCTTTATTAAACTTTTTAATTGTTGACATGAATTTTTTATGATTATCCATTGAGTCAGCTACTAGACAACCCGCGCTAAAACTGCCAACATTGGCATTAGAAGCCGAACCGGAACCATGAATATTAATCCCAAAGGTTCCGTTAACGGCTTTTGAATCGCTCCTATCCTTTTTAAAAGCCCTTGTTCCATTAACCGGGTTAGTTTGAACCAGCGCCTCATGGACAAAACGCCCGGTTAACCCATAGTGGGTTCCAACTTGCCATGAACTGTATTGTCCGGGTTCAATAGCGAAAGTCCCACCGGGGTTCGCTGGTTTATCGTAATAAGGCGCACCGGGTAATGTCGAGCTTTTGCCGTCGTACAAAGTCTTACCCGTCCCATCTATCACTAACTGGCGATCGCAAAATTTATCAAATTCCTTGCAGTAGAAATGCCTAAGAAAAACGATATTCATATCTGACTCAATCTTGTAGTTTTTGGATTTCATCAGACTGATTGCCTTAGCTCCTATTTCAGAATCACTCGCGGTTATCGTTTGGCTAGACCCTTGAGTAGCTCCTTGAGTAGCTCCTTGAGTAGTTCCCCCAACAGTCCCGCCCCTAACCAATACCCCTAAACTGTTTTGAGCGAGTTGATTCATGCCGGGTAGCAGAACAGTTGCAGTTACCAAGCTCACATAAACGGCCGTTAGGAAATCCCCCCGCCGTTCTGCCGTCTTGGGGTCAACTGGGTTTGAATTGTTAATGATAATTGTCGGTGATGTTGCAGTGTCAAACATCGTTATCCCCCTCTAATTTTGGCTTGTTTTCATCTGTCCATTGCCATTGTTGGAGTCCCCCATCTTCACCATATCGGGCTTTTATTTCCCTACCATTCTTAGATTGATATCTAACGTTATTAGAGTTTTTATCGGCTTTACCTTTACCTAATTTTGATTCGATATCGCGTCTATCAGCGCCCTTTGTGAGAATCGAATAAACCGCTTTAAATTCTGTCTCAGTGAAAGCCTTAATCTTTGCGGGTTGGGCATTTGAGATAATTATTTCTGATGATTCATAAATCTTGTTTTTGGTATCATTAGCAGTTTTCCAGTCAAACTGTCCATAAGTCCCATTAGACAAATTAAGGATTAACAATGATGTAGAAGTGACAATCGCTAATCCGTTGAACCAAGATATTTTAATTAGTGCCATATCAAAAAGGGGGATTGCACCCCCTGGATTATTTTTTTTCTAATCTTCTAAGGACACGGTTTGCAGGTTGCCGCGACGGTTTTGACGGCGTAAATCTGCGGGGGTTAAGGTTGGGTTTCCCCCGGCAAAACTAGCCATTGTGGGTGTTAAGGCGGTGTTTCCTGCGTCAATTGCAGCCGTACCAAGTGAACCCCCAATAAACCAGCCCGCCTGCATTGGGTTGAATGGATCAGCGTTGGCTATCCGTTGCTTAGAAAAAACTGCATTCCAACCCGCAAAAATAATAAACAGACTCACCCAAATAGAACCGATGGTTAATGCCGAACTTCTGAATGGGTAATACCGCATTCCAAGAGCCCATTTACAAAGCCCTTCCCACGCTATCCACTCAT
>DATNRE010000391.1:0-2912 GCA_036703685.1 Candidatus Obscuribacterales bacterium | reverse complement strand
TTAGTAGTAGGTAAGCTGCTGGCAATCTAGCCGCATTAATAGACCCAGAAGCCGCATTTAAAGCACTTAAAACCGAGTTGTTTGATACTAGACCTCCAGCAAAACTACTGACAAACAACGGGTCTGTTTCAGTGGCGATCGCACCAACATCAACCGCATCTAAATCAATCTGAGCTTTAGGAACTTTAGCGTTTGAATCCAAAGTTGCAACACCATTAGCAATTGCTTTTTCTAACTGTAAAATAAACTGAGAATAATCGACAATTTGACCCATTCCCATATTAGTAACCTCTTATTAATCTAACTGATTTACCCGCAGAAATTACCAAGTTAATTTCAGGGTGACGAGCAAAAGGACTTGATTCTAAATTAAGAAATTTACCAGTTGAGAATGATAGTCCGTTTATTGTTACAGGCCCTAAAATCACTTCTAAATAAACATAACAACTGCCTGCTGCGATAACAGTGTCAGTGGTTAGATCCTGCCAATCTGCCGTTAGATTTGTCGAAAGCAAGGAAACAGGAATCCGCCCACTAGACAGATTAGGGAGTTTCCCGTTAATAGCCATTGCTGTGGCTTCTGTGGCAAGGGTTGAAATGTCGATGGAACCGCCCCCACCGCCGCTAGAACCAAGGCAACTTAGCACCGTATAATATTTTAGTGCTGCTTGATAAGCCGCGTTTTCACTTAACTGCATTTGCCCGTCTAACGCAGTTAAAATACTATTCAAATTTATTTGAGCTTCTGTTGATAACGTCATTTATACACTCCTTGAGCCAGACGATGACTTTAGAGAATTAGCTTGTTTGGGAATTACAATTGTTTCTTTTTGAGTTGAAAGAGTGACTTGATTGTATTCATTAATAACATTGGGCTGAGAAGACTTTAAAATCTTCGTTAATTCTTGGGATATGTAATTTAAAGTTTTATTCATCTTTTATCCTAAAATAAGGGCTATTTTTTTAATCATTGCGTCAAAGTCTAATATTGGTAAACAACCTTCTGATGGACTTTGAGAAATTGAAGAAGCAACAGATCCGTTGTAGACATAAGAAACCCCTATTTTAATTATACCCGATAACGATCCAGATGATGAAGTTATAGTCATTTCTGGTGAGTTAAATAACCCAGATATATAATTACTTGATTCTGAATTTATTAATGTAAAACCAGAAACAGAAGAAACATTAAATGACTGAGAAAGTAATCCAGAAGTTACCCCAGAGGGAGAATCTTGTCTGTACAAAACCCCGTTAACTGAAAGATATAGACGAACTTGAGGAACATTAAAACCATTTGGCGGGTAAGTAACTAAAGCTGAAATACCCTGGCTACTTAAAGTTAAACCATCAACGCTCCAAAAAATCCTAGACTCACCTATTGCTGTTGACACTATTGCCAGCAAAGCCTCGGAGGATTGAATAGGATCGACACCCCTAAACGTTGCTACCCCATCACGGCTAAGGGTTATTTTTTGACTACCTGTATTAGACAAGAACCCAGATAAAAATTGTTCGGGTGTATCTAAAAATTCGTACACTCGCCTCTGTGTTCCATGAATCATTCCCCCTGCCATTTTTGTTACTTTTATCCCTCCAATTGACGGTACAACTCTCCCGGTGTTGTTATCATCTTTATAGATCAAACCCCCTTGAGGTTGGCGGTAAATATATCCCCCTTCAACTAAAACCCCGGACTGAACTCCACAGCTTAGGGTAAAACTCAGTGTAGATCCGGGTGCTATTTGAAGCTCAGAGGATTTAAAGCCAACTGCTATCTCAACGGCAACAACCCAGTTATAAAGCAGGGGTCTTTGAAGGATAAAAAAGCCTAACTTGGCATCAACAGCTACCCACTCTCCGACCCCCTCCATCTCATTTCCATCACCCGTGTCATTCTAGGTGACAAGTTCGCCAGAATCGAGGTTTACAAAACCCAAAACCTTAGCAAAAATCTTGCCACTTAATAGGTTAGACACGGGTTCAGAACCGTTTAAAAAACAATTTAAACGGAGTCGCCGACCCACACCCATTTCTGATTCGTACAAGTTTAGGAAGGCTAATCTAATCGGGTTTTGATTGGGGTCAAATAACGATCCGCTACCATCAGGAGAATATACGGGACGGGGAAATAGTGGGTTTGTAGCCAAGATCTCGGCATTAACATTGGTTGCGGGTTGGTGGCAACCAAATATTCCGGTAGTCCCTCCGATTGGGAAACTTCCGTAGTTTGTTGATCCAAGATGTAAAACCCATTTATTGCCACTGCCATCAGAGATGATTTTAACGCCATCAACAGATTGAGAAGTGTTTAGTCTTAGATAGTAAGCTCCTAAACTGGTAATGCTTCTAACCTGTCCTTGGATTGCGTTTGTTGGTAAGGTTGACGGATTTGTGACGGAGGGAGGAGAGATAATTAGGTGTGAATCTTGGCTCAAAATCAGGTCAGGCAATGCGTTTAAAACCTTACTATTTTCTTCCCAGTTTTTCCAAATTCCGATAACATGACCGTTGGCTTTGTTATTATCAGGAGAAGCAATTAGAAGGTAATAAGGGAATAGTGTCCCACCTGTTCTATTTGCAAGATTGAATTGCACCCTAACTTGATTGCCACTTGAATAATTTGCAGCAACTAAATTAGAGCAGAAATTGACCCCGGCTTCATTTAATCCTTGAATCCCCAGGTAAATAGTCCCAGACGTGGTTAAACTCCCCCCTGATTCAATTAAGATCGTAGGGGGAAGACATTGATTCAAGTTACCTGGGAAAATCGTACTCATGAGACAAGTTACAGAAAATAATTTAGGTCAATCTTTGTCAGCTATTATCCAGTCTCAATCCTCTATTCAAAAAGGATCAGCTAGGCAATCAAAACCTCAAGGGCAGTCCGTGGCAGTTCAACTTAAAAACCC
>DATNRE010000390.1:0-2976 GCA_036703685.1 Candidatus Obscuribacterales bacterium | reverse complement strand
CCGTTTAGCCGATTTAGACCCCCATTTAGAAGAAGCTGCCTTGGATTTAGGAGCAACACCCATAGAGGCATTTATTCAAGTCTTATTACCCCAATTAATGCCCGGAATTATATCAGGTTGTTTACTGGCTTTTGTATTAAGTATGGATGATTTTTTAATTGCTAGTTTTACCGCCGGAAGTGGGGCAAATACCTTACCCATGGAAATATTTAGTCGAATTAGAACTGGCGTCAAACCCGATATTAATGCCCTCAGTGTCATCCTAATTTTAGCCTCTGGATTCCTTGCCTTATTTGGGGAATATTTACGCATTCAAGGAGAAGGAAAACGCCTAAAAAACTAAACGTAGTAAGCCCTTCAGGGCTTAATCTTTAGAAATTATTGTTTTAAGCACTGGAATTTGGGAGTTTTTATGATATCAGATTTTGAAAAAATGACCAATGCTGAACTCAGAGCTTATGCTTTAGAACATCGTGGCGAGAAAGATATTGAAGCGTTGCGCGTTTTATTCCGTCGTCGGAAACCCTATGCCCAAGATTTAACATTTTATCCGGCTAAAAATCAGCAGGAAAAACAAGAGCAAATTGAAAGATTTAAACAAATTATTGAAGAAAAACAAGGTCAAAAAATCAAAGATAGAACATCACCTTCAGACAATTAAAATTGCATCTACATAGAAGAATCCCCCTAAATTTAGGGGGATTTAAAAACCAGTTATATCCTTTTAAGAAAAGTTAAAGATTGAAGTATTTAGAAACAGGATGATAGGTAATAAACGCCGTTGTAGACTGTTCTGGATAAATCTGTTCACTCTCATCCATATACATCTTAATTCGGTCAGTTTGTAACAGTTCCACCTGCTTATATTGGTCTTGAATATTCGGACAAGCTGGATATCCAAAACTATAACGGGAACCCCGATGGCGTTGGGCTAAAACATCCCGCACATTATCCGGTTCTTCATTTCCAAATCCTAACTCCCGACGAACTTTTGCATGAGTCCATTCTGCCAACGCTTCCGCCGTTTGCACCGCCATTCCATGGAAATACAAATAATTCTTATAGTCATTCTCAGTAAATAGTTTTTGCGCGTATTCCGTGGCAATTTCCCCAACAGTTACCGCCTGCATCGGGAAAACATCAATTTTGCCACTTTCTTTCGGGGCAAAAAAGTCCGCAATACACAACCGTTTTCCTGATTTTTGTCGAGGAAACTCAAATCGGGCGACTTGTTTTTGATGATTTTCGGGATCAAAAATTAAGAGGGAATTTTCCTCCGACTGACAAGGAAAATATCCATAAATTACCGTGGGATGGAGTAAATTTTCCGCTAAAATCTTAGCCTTCCATTCGTCTAAAACCGGATAAACCTTTTCCGCTAAAAATTGATTATATTCTTCCTTAGATTGTTCTCTGGGTTTGCGGAATTGCCATTGACCGACCACCAACGCCTGTAAATCCAAATACCACCAAATATCCTCTATAGGAATATCTTGGGGTTGTAAAATTTTCGTTCCCCAAAAAGGAGGAGTGGGACGGTCAATATTAACATCAACCGCTTCAGACCGTCGGGTATCAATCACCGTTTCTTCTGGTGTTTCAGCATCTTCTAAAGGAGTTTTAACCGTTTCTAACTTAACTTTGGTTTTCTTGACTTCCGCATATTCCCCTAGAAATCCCTGGGAATCATCCCATTTTCCAGCTATTTTTGCGGGCATTAATTTATCCATAAAATTCAAGTCAGAAAAGGCATCTTTCCCATAAATCACTTGACCTTGATAGACATTTTGACAATCCTCATGGACAAATTTCGGGGTTAAAGCCGCCCCACCCAAAATCACCGGAACTTTAATTCCTTCTTTATTAAATACCTCCAAATTTTCCTTCATAAACGCCGTGGATTTCACCAATAATCCACTCATGGCAATACAGTCCGCGCCGTGTTCTTTGTAAGCGTTGATAATATTTTCCACGGGTTGTTTAATCCCTAAATTAATCACCCGATAGCCATTATTCGATAAAATAATATCAACTAAATTTTTACCAATATCATGCACGTCCCCTTTAACCGTGGCAATAATAAAGGTTCCTTTGCCATTATTCCCCGCTTCTGACTTCTCCATATAGGGTTCTAAATAGGCAACGGCGGCTTTCATGGTTTGGGCGGATTGTAATACAAAAGGTAACTGCATTTGCCCAGACCCAAATAATTCTCCCACCACTTTCATCCCATCCAAAAGAATAGTATTAATAATTTCTAGGGGCGGATATTGTTTTAAACCTTCGGCTAAAGCATCATCTAATCCAATCCGTTCTCCGTCAATAATATGACGTTTTAAGCGTTCTTCTACCGGGAGGTTAATATCTCCAGAACGATCTCGTTTAGTGGTTTTTCCCTGAAATAAATTAGTCAGTTCTCCTAACGGGTCATAGGTACAAACATCGCCATCAAATCCCCGTTGATCATAAATTAATTTGCGACAAACCTCTTGATGTTCGGGGTCAATTTTTGCTAGGGGTAAAATCTTATTGGCACTAACAATAGCAGCATCTAACCCCACTTGCATCGCTTCATGGAGAAACACCGAATTTAACACTTGTCGCGCCACCGGATTTAAACCAAAGGAAATATTAGAAACCCCTAAAACAATATGACATCCGGGCAATTCTTGACGAATTTGACGAATTGAATCTATCGTGGCTTTGCCATTATTTCGGTCTTCTTCAATACCCGTAGAAATGGGTAAAGCTAAAGGATCAAAAAAGATTTCGTGTGCCGGAATGCCATAATTAATGGCTGCATCATAAGCCCGTTTAGCAATAGCAAATTTCTTTTCGGCGGTTCTAGCCATTCCTTCTTCATCAATGGTTCCTACTACAATAGCTGCTCCATATTTTTTAGCAATTTCTAAGACTTTATAAAAGCGTTCTTCCCCATCTTCGTAGTTAGTAGAATTGAGTAAACATTTCCCCCCG
>DATNRE010000389.1:0-3781 GCA_036703685.1 Candidatus Obscuribacterales bacterium | reverse complement strand
CCATAACCTTCTGGATTTGGCAACCCCTTTTGGAAAATATTTTTTTGGGGGTAGGGGGAGCAGGGGAAGTAGGGGGAGCAGGGGGAGCAGGGGGAGCAGGGGGAGCAGGGGGAGCAGGGGGAGCAGGGGGAGCAGGGGAGGCAGGGGGAGCAGGGGGAGCAGGGGGAGCAGGGGGAGCAGGGGAGGCAGGGGAGGCAGGGGAAGTCAACTCTTTCCATTACCCATTACCCATTACCCATTACCCATTACCCATTACCCATTACCTATTACCCATTACCCATTACCCAAATCTGTTATCCTAGACTTTGGCTTGTTAGTGTCGAGTGTGCTAAATAGCTGTGGTAAATTTCATCCCCTCTAAACCTATGAATTGGCAGCAAATGCTCCCTGGAAAACTGAAAACCAAACTCAAGCCCCGGGTGATCGCGGGCATGGTGTTATTGACCCTAGCCTTTTCCGTTGTCATTGGGAGCCAAAGTTGGGCAAGAAATAAAATTAGAAGTGATTATGAAACCAAATTATTTAATGCAGCTTTAGGATTTACCCTCTATTTTGAAGGGGGATTTAGTGACCATCCCTCCGATATTGGGGGCAGAACTTATCGGGGAATTACTCAAGCAGAATATAATGTCTATCGTTCTAATCGAGGATTACCGGCTTTAGATGTGAGTCAAATGTCGGAGACAGAATTAATTGAAATTTATAATAGTTATTGGCAGGGAAGTGAAGCCGCAAAAATGCACCCATCCCTGGCTATTGTGATGTTTGATACTTCCGTTAACTTTGGAATTAATAACTCCATTACTTTTTTACAACAAGCATTAGGGCTTCCTCAAACTGGAGTATTTGATCAGGAAACTCGGGAAGCCTTAGAACGAGGAAATAATCAATATACAGCCCTACAAATTGTTAACGAACGGATTTTATATCGTTATAAACGGGTGCAAGAAAATCCCAGTCAAATGGCTTTTTTTCACGGTTGGTTAAGTCGAGATTATAGTTTATGGGGTTATGTAGAAAAGATTAAGAACTAATCAGAGTAACTCCGATCCCAATAGGGGCTCCTGCTTTCCAATTTCATCAATAGTAATTTCTTCAATAGCTTCTACATTATCAACTGTTGATAGGGAGAAAAAAGCAGGAGTCAGAATTGTTAATCCCCGGGGAACACATTCCACTTCTATCGGTGTAGTGCCAATAATTTCCCCATCTACCACCACTTTTTGAGGAGGATTAGTAGAAATTTTAATTCGTTGAGTTCTAAATGCGATCAAGTTATCCCGTTGAATTTCAACTTTCAATAAACCCGCCCCCAATAAACCCATCATTCCCGCCACCGCCTGCATTTTATTCACCGGAGAGGTATAGATTAAAACCTCTAATAATCCATCATCAGGAACAATTTGTCCCAACCCTTGAGCTAATACCGAAGTCGCAGGGGCAACATTAGCAATGGTAATGGCTGCGGCTTCAACTTGATTAATTTCGCCATTGATTTCAATGGTCGTTTCAAAGTCTTTTTGTTCCTTTAATTGTTGCCATCCCGCCATAATATAAGCCAAGGGCCCCCAACGTTTTTTCGCATCTCGATCCGCCTTATTTACTGTTTCCGCTTCAAACCCTATGCCCGCTAATAAAATCATCGGTAAACTATTACAATAAGCCATATCAACGGTACGGGTTAATCCGGCAATAATGACTTCACAAGCTCCTTGAACATTTGTTGGAATTCCTAACGCCACCGAAAACGCATTGGCCGTTCCCCGAGGAATAATTCCCAAGGGAATATTAGTATTCATCACCGCTCCAGCTACGGCGGAAACCGTGCCATCTCCCCCCGATGCAATCACTAAATCTACATTTTGTTCTAGTGCATCTTTTGCTAATTCTGTTGGATCAGTTTCTGCTGTTGTTAAGCAAACTTTCAAGTGAAAATAGGGTTCTAATAATTGTCGAATTAATAATAAATCTTGATTGGCATTTCCGACCCCAGCAACGGGATTAAAAATCAAATAGGCTGAACGAGTTCGTCGCAGTTGCACAACAATTGCTTCGGCGGTTCCAATATTAGTAGCGATCGGAATATTATAGATATTGCAAACTCTTAATAAATTTAAAAGCGGGAATTCATAAAGATGGGTTGGGGTAGATTCTACTAAATAAATAACCGCTATAATTTCTTCTCCGGCGGTGATTTTAGAAGCAATGACAATATCTCCCCCCTGTCGCAAAGGCAAAACCGTCTCAACCTTTAACCAGGTCTGTTGAGTTAAAGCTGTGGCGATATTTTCTAAACCCACTAGATGATAATGGGCAAGAATATTCGCGTGTTGAGTTACAAAGCTGACTAAATTTTGTTGCTGAGTTTCATCAGCTAAGAGAAAAATCGTCCCTGGCATAATTCACCGATGATTATTTCAATTATTATTATAACTAATTTAACGGTTTTCACTGCTCCTCTAATCCCAAATGTTTCCAAGCCGCAGGCGTCGCCACACGACCTCGATTTGTCCGTTGAATAAACCCAATTTGCATTAAATAGGGTTCATAAACTTCTTCAATAGTTTGGGTATCTTCCCCCGTAATTGCCGCCATGGTTTCTAATCCCACTGGCCCGCCTTTAAATTTTTCAATGATAGCCGTTAACATATTTCGATCCGTCCAATCTAATCCCAGGGGATCAACATTAAATAATTCCAAAGCAATATTCGCCACTTCTGCATCAATTTCCCCCGTACTTTTCACCTGTACATAATCTCGAACTCGACGCAATAAACGATTCGCAATTCTAGGGGTTCCCCGAGCCCGTTGAGCAATTTCTATCGCTCCTTCTGGGGTGATCGGAGTATTTAATAACTTAGCACTTCGTTGAATAATTAAACTTAATTCGTCCACTTCATAAAAGCGTAACCGTTGAATAATACCAAAGCGATCGCGTAGGGGAGCCGTGAGGGAACCCACCCGAGTTGTAGCGCCTACAATTGTAAAAGGTTTCAGGGGAATACTGCGAGTTTTTGCCGATCTTCCCTGACCAATCGTAATATCTAATCGGCAATCTTCCATCGCCGGATATAAAATTTCCTCCGCTACTTTAGATAACCGATGAATTTCATCAATAAATAAAACTTCCCCGGGTTTTAAACTAACTAATAATCCGGCAATATCCCGAGGTTTTTCTAAGGCGGGAGCCGTGGTAATTTTACAAGTTACCCCCATTTCCGACGCTAAAATTAGGGACATGGTGGTTTTTCCTAATCCCGGCGGGCCATATAATAATAAATGATCCAAAGGTTCCTGACGGGATTTTGCCGCGGCGATCGCAATTGATAAAACCTCTTTTAAATCCTTTTGTCCTACATAATCTTCTAAACGATGGGGTCGGATTTTCTCATCCTGTTGACGATTAATTTCTTCCTGGGGTGTCGCCTCGGCTGCTAACAAATAATCCAATTCATCCGTCGGCTCACTATTCTTGGATTTTCGGGATTTTTTAGCCTGGGGAGTCCCCAACCCAGCAAATTCATCGGCGGGTTCAGGTTCAGGAAACTGCTTTTTTGAAGAAATAATCGCCATAATAGACTTATGCCATACCGGGGCTATGGGTTCCAACTTTAGCAGGTTTTGGGTGGAACTGTCCTATTATTAGTCTCCAAATCAATATAAGATAGGAACTGAATAAGGGAATGGGTAATGGGTAATAAGGTTATGGGTTATATGGGTAATGGGGAATGGGTAATAGGTTATGGGTAATAGGTTATGGGTTTACCTCCCCTGCTACCCC
>DATNRE010000388.1:0-1688 GCA_036703685.1 Candidatus Obscuribacterales bacterium | reverse complement strand
ATTCCCTTTAAAAAGGGTTGTGATTGCTTCTTAGTACGCTTTCCGGTCAGCAAAACACAGAGCAGCGTACTTGAGAGTAGTTTAAAAAACAGAATTAAAAACCGTGTAGCTGCAAACTACGCGGTTTTTTCAGTTTTAGGTAAATTGATCAACTGTTTCCTGATGATTTCAGCTTTACTGACACTTTCAGCTTGGGCTGCCGCTATCAAATTTAGGTGCATTTGCTGCGTCATTTTTATAGAAATATTGCAAAATTTCCCCGATGCTTTATCTTTTGGCGGGCGACCGCGACGGATTTCTGGGTTACGCATACGTTAGTTTTAACTCACTGATTTTATAATAGCACCTAAAAATCAGGAATACAAACTTTTCGACAAAAAACATTTTTTAACATTTGTCAAAACGTCGCTTTTTTTGTCGGACAAATCAATGGCTATCAAACCCCCTAACCAGCCGCAGTGAACTGCTTTGATTAGTCAAGCAGTAATCTAAAATGCTTAAATCTCGTAGTAGCATTGCCCAAGCAACGCAACCATCATCGGCTTCTTTGAAACTATCACGTTGTACAGTTTTGACACAATAAACAGCCTTACAGCCTTTTTACCAAGCTAAGATTAATGTGTCAAAAATATCCTTAACTTGGATAGCGCGATCAGTTTCATCCAGAAAATAAACGCCCTGTTAACAATTAGGCGAATTCTAAATCTTCCCCGGCACTCCAATGGGTTGAGTAACTATCGAAAAATTTAGGGCTTTCACCGTCCCAAAGTATACAAAGCTCCCATCGACTCAAGGTGACATTGGGGATAATCCAGAGAATAGTCCCATAGCTAATTTGAAGTTTTAGATATCTTTCAGTGTCAAGGCTATCATCGCAAACGTATCGGTGTTTGATGCGATCGCCTATTTTGAAACTTGGATCGGGAATGCCCAACTTTTGGTTAACAAATTGAGTCGGGTTAAACGTTTGATTAAGCGGTGAACGCTCTTTTAAGAATGGTAGATATGCCATAGTTTCCTTTAATAGCAGTTTGGTTGTCCGTTTAAATATCTTCCACAATATCCATCACCCCTAACCCCATATTGAATCAAATAATCCTCATAGGTTTTGACCCGTTGGGGCGGTGCGATAACCCGATAATTTGGTGCAAAGCGATCACGGGTAAGACAACCGGAACCGCCGTTATTTTGTAGGCAAAACCAAGCCGCCGATCCTTCCTCAACAATAACGGGCTTCTGTGGCTTCTTAGTAATCACTAGGGGCGGTTCCGATGGTTGGGTTGGTGCTATTAGTTCTCTCCTACCGTCGCCCCGCCTAACGTCATCTTCTGGGATTGTTTTGGCAACATACCAGAACTGGTTTAAGGTAAAAACTAATCCACCAATTAAACCTAACCCAATACATCCGACAACCGAGAATTTTAGTATCAGTGAATCCTGCGCGATCGCAACCTTCTCCGGTTTTGATAAGTCAATACTATTCATGTTAGATAATCCTTGATATCTAGTCATGCCGTTGTAACGTTGTCGCGTTGTCGCATGACAGGGCATAGGTGCTTTTATAGGGGTATTCGTGACAACGGCGTGACAACCGGACAACCGTCTGTGACGGCATGACAACGCCGTGACAACCAATATGACAACGGGTGACAACGTGATAACTAATTAGGGGTAAACGTGACCCGAAC
>DATNRE010000387.1:0-9549 GCA_036703685.1 Candidatus Obscuribacterales bacterium | reverse complement strand
TGTTTATTTCCGCCTTGGGATTAGATATTGGCCGCAAACGGATTGGTGTCGCCGGTTGTGATGGTACGGGCTTAATTGCAACCGGACTAACCACGATTCTGCGACGTTCTTTTGCCCAGGATATGGCTCAATTTCAAGAACTGGTACAGCAGAGGCAAGTAGGGGTATTAGTGGCGGGTTTGCCATACTGTCTTGATGGTTCTCTAGGTTCTCAGGCTAAATATACCCAAAACTATGCTCAACGGTTAGCTCAGGCCTTGAATTTACCCCTGGAATACATTGATGAACGGCTCACTTCCTACCAAGCGGAACAATTAATGATTGCGGACAATATTTCTCCCTCTCGCAATAAAAGCATGATCGATCGCAAAGCCGCCGCCTTGATTTTGCAACAATGGTTAGACCAGAGAAGGCAAGGGGAGCAGGGGAGGCAGGGGGAGCAGGGGAGGCAGGGGGAGCAGGGGGAGCAGGGGAGGCAGGGGGAGCAGGGGAAGTAGGGGAGGCAGGGGAAGTAGGGGAGGCAGGGGGAGTAGGGGAGTAGTGATTATTTTATCCCTGAATAAGTTGTTACCAGTAACGTTTAATATGGTTAAAAATAGTACGATATAAATGATGTTCCCATCTAAATTTCCCGAAGAAAATGGACGTTCTGAGGAAGAACAAGTGACCGTGACCCTGACCGATGAACACGGGCGATCGCTGGTTTGCGTCTTACAATCGTCAATTGAGTTAGAAGGTCAAGATTATGGATTACTTCTACCCGTGGACTCGCCCATCGAAATTCTAACTTGGAATGACGATGAGGATGATGATGAATCCGCAGTTCCGGTAGAATCAGAAGAAGAAATTGACAGAATTTTTAAAACGGCTAAAGCGGTTTTAGCAGAACACAATTTGGATCTACAACGAACGGGAATTACCCTAACGGTAGCCGGAGAATTACCGGATTTTCCAGAGGAGGGGGACTCAAATCTGGATCTGGATTCTGCTGAACCCGATGAACAGGAATATGAGGAATTGCTGTGGTTAGCTAGTTTCTACCATGAGGAACAGGAATATGGCATTTACACCCCAGCCGATCCATTTTTTATTCTGGCTAAAGCTAATGAAGAAGGAGAATATAAACAACTATCTCCCGAAGAATTTAAAAGGTTAGAACCTCTTTTACCTTTAATTGAAGATCAACTTTTTGATGCTTTAGATTAATAGATTTAGATCTGTTTCTACTGTTTTTGTGGGCAGATCTTTTCTGATAATTTATCTAAAAGAATTTCAGTTTTTATGTAAGTTTTAATTAGGGAGAAGTGGTTTGGGAATTGCACCAACAAAGCAGAAAAAAACTCAAGACAGAAAAACGATGAAACGGTTTTCTAAAGGATTTTTTTACCTTCTAATTCTACCGATTATTTGGGGATTCTTCGGATGGCAGGGTTGGGCCTGGTGGAGTTGGGCCAGTGCCGCTCCCCAGAGTCAAGAACAGGTTAACTCCTCTGACACCCAGGGAAACAGCGTTAAAATTCTCATTCCCCCGGGAACTTCTAGTCAGCAAATTGGGGAAGATCTGAAGGCGGCGGGCTTAATTCGTTCTGATTTGGCTTGGAGACTGTGGGCGCGGTGGTTAGTCTTCCAAAACCCCCAAGGAGATTTTAAAGCTGGAAGCTATGCCCTGGCTCCTACCCAGTCCCTGAGTCAAGTGGCGTCTACCATTTGGAATGGGGAGGTGATGACCCTAAGTTTCACCGTCCCCGAAGGGTGGTCAATTCAACAAATGGCCGAATATTTTGAGGGACAGGGATTTTTCTCGGCGGCGGAATTTCTCGCAGCAAGTCGCCAAATTCCCTATCAGGATTATCCTTGGCTTCCCCCCAATTTACCGTTATTAGAGGGCTTTTTATTTCCCGACACCTATCAAGTTGAAGCGGCTGAAGTTACTCCCCAAGGGGTGATCCGTCAGATGTTGGATCGGTTTCAAGACCAGGCGTTACCCGTTTATCAACAAGCTGCATCAAAACATAATTTGAGTTTAAATGAATGGGTGGCTTTAGCGAGTATTGTGGAAAAAGAAGCCGTGATTCCAAGTGAAAGAAATCGGATTTCTGGGGTATTTCATAACCGTTTACAACAGGGAATTCAACTGGGTGCTGATCCGACGGTGGAATATGCTTTGGGTATTCGTCAAACCGTTGATCAACCCCTAACCTTTAAACAGGTGGAAACGCCCTCTCCCTACAATACTTACATCAATGTGGGTTTACCCCCAACGGCGATCGCGAGTCCGGGTTTAGCCAGTTTAAAGGCTACCTTAACCCCGGAAAAAACAGATTATTTATATTTTATGGCGCGATACGACGGAACCCATATTTTTAGTCGGACGGAGGCTGAACATCAAGCAGCGATCGCTGAAGTGGAACGCAATCTTTCTGCTCAATAGGAAATCTTAAAAAAACAGGGGAGTTGGGAAACGAGCGCGTATTTAGACCACCAGAGGAAACACCAAGCGGGGGAATTTATTCCCCGTTTGACTCGGACTTATGCACCATTGGTACTACATCTAATATTAATAGGACTTACGCAGAATACCCAATTATACACCATCTGTAGGGGCGAACGGCCGTTCGCCCCTGCTAGATATGGTTGTTTTGCGTAAGTCCTGATTAACTAGCTACGGAAGATGATCCCATGGCTTTTCTAATATTCTAATCTCAGTTTCTAGCCCACAACCCGATAAACAAAACTTAACGTCGCCCAACTATTAATATCGAGGGCTAAATCATCCGTAATCATCCCCATTTTTTCTAGGGTAGGTTGACTACCTCGACCCAAATCCTGCAAAATTGCATCAGCCATCTCTAAAGGATTAGAAACTGAATTAAACTTTAAAAGTCCTTCTTTTTTCTTAAAATTCTTCTCTAAAATAGCTAAGGTTTCTATAAAGGGACTGGGACTTAAAATAATGTGAGTTTCTGCTAATCCTACTGGGCCTTTGACTGTTTCTCCTATAATTTCCGCCGAGGAATTTCCACTCTTAACATTAGCAGGAGGTAAACTTAAAGATTTACCCGGTAAAACCTGTTGTTGCTGAGGATCAAAACCTGAATTAAAAATACAAGTTTGTCCTTGACTATTAACAGAAAAAATCAGAAAATAAACCGGAAATTCTCCCTGATTTTCCAGTTTATATTGTAAACAACTGCCGACGGAAACCGTTACAATTCCTAGGGTTTCTGAAGCTGAAATAATAGATGGATTTGAACTAGAATTAGAATTAATATTTTTAGCTTTTTCTGAATTAATAGGATTAATTGTATTAATAATTCTTCCTTGGGTTTCCCGTTTAATTAAAACTTGGGATTGGGGGGCTAATAAATTTAAAGTTGCTCTGACTTTTAAAGATGAGGAACGTTCATTTTCTGTTAATCTTAATAACTTAATTGCTAAACGGGTTTTTAGTTGCGGAATTAACCGATGCACCGCAACTTTTACGGCTTCTCCACCTTCGCCAACCGTATCGGGAAGTAAGACTAAACCCTTAGAAAATAAGCCATATCTACCCTGAAATAAAGGAGATAGGGGTGCATTTAAGGCTTGAGCAATCGTGGTATCCGTAACCCGACTCAGAACATAATCCGCCGGTTGATCACCCGCTACAATGGTCATTCGGGAAGCATCGGAAAACGCGCTCGTTGCATCCACTCGTTCAATTCGAGATAATTGAGAATCTATAGCAATTTTTAAATCAATTTTTGTCGGTAAAATCCGAATTAATTCTTGCAGCTTTTGTCCGATTTCTAATACTGAGGTTGTATTTTTGGTTTTTATTTGAGCTTTAGCATTTAATCCTGTGCGAGAACGCAGTTGTAAATAGACAGGATTTTCTAAACTATCAGATTCTGATATAACTGTTAATAAACTATTTAAACTATAGGAATCTAATACAAAAGGAGAAAGTCCTGTTAATAAAATTTTAGCTATTTTTCCATACTCATCAACGCCCGTGATTAGACCATCAACCGGACTAGAATTAACTAATAAATTACCTAAAGAAAATTCTGATTCCGTTTTACTATTAGACCCGGTTAATGTGCGTCGTAGTTGGGGTTGTTGACGGTCGCCAACAATTTGTTCCACTTCTCCAGCTACTCGACTGATCTGGCTCGGTAGAGTCTGCCGTGGACTAGCCCCCCACAAGGTTTGGCTGAGGGTATAGGTAAACAATCCCGCATGAAAGCCATCCCAGCGACCTTCCGTGGCGATTTGGGACGGTTTAGAAGCTGCTAATACCAAACCGGGTAATTGACCGGGTTTCCGTTGTTCTAATTCTGCCCGGGAAATACCTAAATCCGATAATAATTTATTTTGTAACTCTAATTCTGGGAGATTAATTTTAACGGTTGGGGGACTGGGAACAGCGCGAGTTTTTAGAGTCCCTTGTTGATGATATCCTTGATAGGTAAAGCTCGTATCTAAAATAGTAATTAGGTTAGAAGTTTTTAGCGATCGCAATAACAACCACAAGGTATCTTCTAAAATATCATTAACCATTTCCTGTTCTGATAAAGCCCCATCAACAGGAAGAAAAGAATGCTGAATTTGAGATGAATTAGAACCCGAAATAGACCGAGGAATACAACTCCCATAACCACTAAAATGAAACACCACTAAATCGCCCATTTGAGCTTGTTGAATTAAATGGGAAATAAAAGCAGATTCAATTTGATCGCGAGTAGCTGCTTGATCCGTTAATACCAGAATATCATCGGGTTGAAACCCAAATTTATACAATAACAAATTCCGTTGCAATTCCACATCCGTTAAACAGCCTTGCAACGGTTCTTCAATCCGATTTGTAGTTGGATATTGATTAATTCCAACTAATAGGGCTAACTTCCGTCGGACTGGCTGTGCTAAGGCTTGATTAGTATAATCATATAATCTTTGATTAATCCCCAGCGCAGCCAGAAGTAAGCCAGCCCGTTGTAAAAATTCCCGTCGTTTTAGTCCCATTACCAAAAGTCAGTAATCAGTGATCAGTAATCAGTAATCAGTGGTTAGACTTGCTACGGCGCGTCTTGACCACGGCTTTGCCAATAATCCATGTAGAGACGTGCCATGGCGCGTCTCTACTAATAACTGATAACTGATTACTGATTATTTGTTTTCATCGCTTTAATCAATTCGTTGGCAACTTCTGGGCGAGAAAATTCCGGGGGGGGTAATTCTCCCCGACGGAGTAATTCTCTGACCTTAGTTCCTGATAAATGAACTCGCTGTTCTGGGTTGCTAGGACTGGTTTTGCTGGTTGCCATTCCTTCCGTCACCTTACAGTAAAAAGCGTGTTCAAACATCATCGGAGTAATGCCCAATTCCCCGGGTTCAAACTCATCGAAAATATATTGAGCATCGTAAGTACCATAATAGTCCCCCACCCCGGCATGATCCCGACCCACAATAAAATGAGTACAGCCATAATTTTTCCGCACCAGGGCATGAAAAATTGCTTCCCGGGGGCCAGCATAACGCATGGCAGCCGGATTAATTGCTAAAATAACCCGTTGTTTAGGATAGTAATGATCAATCAAAATTTCATAGCAGCGCATTCGCACATCCGCTGGGATATCATCGGATTTTGTCGCCCCGACTAAAGGATGTAAAAACAAGCCATCAACGGTTTCTAAAGCACATTTTTGGATATATTCATGGGCGCGATGGATGGGATTTCGGGTTTGAAATCCGACAATAGTTTTCCAGCCTTTTTCCCTAAACATCGCCCTCGATTCTGCCGGGTCAATCTGATATTTTGGAAAGTAGGGATGGGATTGACGGTCTAATAACCATACCGGGCCAGCGAGATTAACTCCCCCTTGATCATAAACCACCTTCACCCCCGGATGTTTTTCGTCCGTGGTGCGATAGACCTTCAGAGCTTCGGTTTCCTTGTCGTAGGAATATTTTTCGGTCAGTTCCAAAACCCCAACAAAATCACCTTCGGGGGAATCTAAACGCACCAAACCCCCTTCTTTCAGGGTTGAGGCGACTTCCTCCGATACGGACAAAGTAATCGGAATTGACCAAGGTAAACCATTGCTTAGGTGCATTTGGTTAACAACGGTTTTATAGTCCGCCTGTTCCATAAACCCGGTTAGGGGACTAAAACCCCCAATGGCGATTAGTTCTAAATCAGAAAGCGATCGCTCATCCAACTGAACTATAGGTAAATGTTCTGCTTTCTCCAAAAATTCCCGTCGTTGGTCGGGAGTTGCAATACGATTAATCAGATGTCCACCATGGGGAGCAATGGCGTCTAGTGATTGACTCAAGGATAACCTCTCTAAGCTAACTACAAAAATAGGGATTATTCAATTTTATTGATTTTCCTATCCTACTAGGATTTGTACCCAAAAAACTCTAGGGGTTTGGTCTCCAAACCTAAACGAAAATCAGGCGACAAGACCAAACCTCTAGGATCAAATGTTGTAACCTGGATCGGGATTGCGGATCACGGTTGAAATTTTTTAAATGCTAAGGTGACATTATGACCGCCAAATCCAAAGGAATTGGATAACGCCACATTAATAACTTGGGCGCGACTTTGGTGAGGAACATAATCCAAATCACATTCGGGATCGGGATTATCCAAATTAATCGTCGGAGGCACCCGATCTTCAGCAATCGCCATCGCCGTCGCCACCGCTTCAATGCCTCCCGATCCCCCTAACAAGTGACCGGTCATCGATTTAGTTGAACTGACCGTGATCTTGTAAGCACTCTCCCCTAATACCCGTTTAATTGCGGCGGTTTCCGTTGTATCGTTGGCTGAGGTACTGGTTCCATGGGCATTAATATAACTAATTTGATCCGGGGTAATTCCGGCATCCTTCATCGCTAAGGAAATTGCCCGACTGGCGCCTTCTCCCCCAGGAACCGGGGAGGTCATGTGGTAGGCATCACAGGTCATCCCATAACCCACCATTTCCGCATAAATCCGAGCGCCGCGACTTAAAGCGCCCTCTAATTCTTCTAATAGTAAAATTCCGGCTCCCTCTCCCATGACAAACCCATCCCGATCGCGATCAAAGGGACGACAGGCCTTCAGGGGTTCATGATTGCGAGTAGACAGTGCCCGGGCTGCGGCAAATCCCGCCACGGATAACGGAGTCACGGCCGCTTCGGTGCCGCCACAAATCATCGCTTGAGCATAGCCCCGTTGAATTAAACGAAAGGCATCGCCCACGGAATTTGATCCGGCCGCGCAGGCCGTTACCGAACAGGAATTAGGCCCCTTTGCCCCGGTATGAATAGCCGTGAGTCCGGCCGCCATATTGGCAATCATCATCGGGATCATAAACGGACTACAGCGATCGGGGCCACGAGTTAAATAAATCTCTTGCTGATCTTCGAGCACCTTCAGCCCGCCAATGCCTGTTCCAATAATGACACCCACCTGTTCTGCATTTAAGTCATTAATCACGAATCCGGCATCAGAAACAGCTTGCTGACTCGCAGCCACTGCAAACTGAGCGAAGCGATCCATCCGTTTGGCATCCTTGCGCGAGATGTAATCACAGGGGTCAAATTCCTTTACCTCACCCGCAATCCGACAATCGTGCTTTGAGGCATCAAATCGGGTAATTGGGCCAATTCCATTGCGTCCGTTGATTAACCCGTCCCAATATTGAGCCTTGGTATTTCCTAGCGGAGTAATTGCCCCTAAACCTGTTATAACAACACGCTTCAAATTCATCGTAGTCATGATAGTCGATTCAAAAATTGATCACCCAAAATGCAGAACGTCAGTGAGAACCAAAACCAAGGTTAATCATAGTAGTTTAATTAACAGGGGTTGGGATTGCCTAATCCAGACAGCCGCAGCCAGCAAAATTTCTGTAAGACTGATGGAAGGCTAATCCTCCGCTTATTCTGTTGATTTTACCGCAGTTGCAGATTAAGCCGATGCTTTGGCTTGGTTGTCGATGTGGCCTACTGCTGGTTTCCTGTGATGTAGTTTATAGCGTCTTGAACGGTCTTAATCTTTTCAGCATCTTCATCAGGAATTTCGGTATCAAATTCTTCTTCTAATGCCATAACCAGTTCCACTGTATCCAGAGAATCGGCGCCTAAGTCATCGAGGAAGTTAGCCGCGGGAGTAATTTTATCTTCCTCAACGTCTAATTGTTCCGCAATAATTTTCTTGACTCTTTCTGCGATGTCACTCATAAAAACCTCATAGGAATTGGGAAACTCAGTGTCCTTAGACCTGAGAGAAAATGATTCGACATGGCTCATCAACCCAGACTCATAGCGGTTAAAACCGCCTGCAATCTCCTCTCACTAGGAGAAGGGTGTTGCCCTCTGGTGGAGATCTATTGATCTCCTTTCACCCATTGCTGGGGCGATGTTCGCTCTCTTGGATGTCGCGTATACCATTTTATCTGAAAGGGGGATCACCGCAGCAAGGATCTCGCAAGTCAACCTTTTGGGGTGAGTGCCTATTGTCCATGGTTGTTTATCGGAAAAATGGGTTTAAAACCCCGTCGTTCGGAGTTTACCCTGACGCAGGAAGGGACGGCTTTTTATTGTAAACCTTTGTTAAAATATCAGCCAATCTTGTGCCGAAAGATATAGCATAAGAAATCAGGCTAGAGGTAAGGTCATGTTAGTGTTTGAGTTCAAAACTTACGGAAAAGCCAGTCAGATTGAAGCAGTAAAGGAAGCAATTCGTACAGCACAATTTGTCCGCAATAGCTGTTTACGCTATTGGATGGATAATCAAAAAATAGATAAATACGATTTAAACAAATATTGCGCCGTGCTTGCTAAGAATTTTCCGTTTGCTAATGAACTCAACTCTCAAGCTAGACAATCTAGTGCAGAACGAGCCTGGTCTGCTATTTCCCGTTTTTACGAGAACTGCAAAAAGTCAATTCCTGGTAAAAAAGGATATCCAAAATTCCAGAAAAACTGCCGTTCTGTTGAGTATAAATCCACGGGATGGAAACTTGCGGATGATAGAAAATCAATAAAGTTTACCGATAAAAAAAATATTGGTAAACTCAAGTTAAAAGGCACGCGCGACTTACACTTTTACCAAATTAGCCAAATAAAACGGGTAAGATTAGTAAAACGTGCAGACGGCGTGTACGTTCAATTCTGTGTCGATGTTGACCGGAAAGAAAATATAGAGCCTTCTGGAAATACGATAGGATTGGATGTGGGCTTGAAGGAATACTACACCGATTCAAATGGAGTCACGGTTGAGAATCCTAAATTTCTCCGTCAAGGGGAAAAGGTTCTTAAACGTTTGCAACGTCGGATTTCCAGAAAAGTAAAAGGTTCAAAAAATCGAGACAAAGCTAGACAGATTTTAGGGAAACGCCATCTCAAAATAAGTAGGCAACGTAAAGACCATGCTGTGAAATTAGCACGGTGCGTAGTTCAGTCTAACGACTTGATAGCCTACGAAGATTTGAGAATTAAAAATCTGGTAAAAAATCATTGTTTAGCTAAGTCTATTAATGACGCATCTTGGTATCAGTTTCGGATCTGGCTTGA
>DATNRE010000386.1:0-1926 GCA_036703685.1 Candidatus Obscuribacterales bacterium | reverse complement strand
CTTTGGGGGAACTTTTACTGGAACAGAAGCACTCACCCTTAATTTGAGTAATGCGATTGACTTAGGAATTTTAAATGATACGCAAACCCAAAGTGATACAGTTGGAAATAATAATCCCATCGATTTTTATCGCTTTACTTTGGATGCACCCAAAGACTTAAACTTGCAATTACAAGGTTTGAGTGCTGATGCAGATTTATATTTAATTGAGGATGTTAATGGCAATAATCTGTGGGATGAAAACTTAGATACTTCTGAAGTAATTCTCAATTCATCAGGTGCTGGAGTTGATCCAGAAACAATCGACTTTACTCAATTAGCGGCTGGTACTTATTTTGTGGGTGTAGCTCAATATGAAGGGGAAACGAACTACGATCTCACCTTAACCGCAACTGGCTTTACTCCTCGAACAGATGGGGCTGGAAATACCCAAGAAACTGCTCTGGATATTGGGGTTTTACAAGCAGAAAAAACTTTCAAAGATTTTGTGGGTAGTTCGGATTCCAATGATTACTATAAATTCAGTATCAATGCAATTAGCGACTTTAACTTGTCCTTAGAAAACCTCAGTAGTGATGCCGACATTCAGTTAATTGATTCCACAGGTAACGTTATAGATTTTTCGCTTAATCCTGGGAATGATTCAGAAACTATTAAATCTTCCGGTTTAGAAGCTGGAGACTATTATTTACATGTTTCTTCATTCACTGGAGATACCGATTATGATCTGATAGTATCAGCTGATCCTGTGGCGGTTATTCCCCCTGATGGTGCGGGAAATACCCTGGCAGAAGCGAAAGATTTAGCCCTATTAACAACCGAACAAATTTTCAATGATTTTGTGGGTAATGTTGATCAAAAGGATTACTATAAGTTCACTTTGGACAAGAACGCTGATTTTCAATTAAAACTTGATCAACTTACTGCTAATGCGGATGTTGAACTGTTAGATGCTCAAGGACAACTGATTAAATCTTCAGCGAATGCTGATACCCAGTCTGAAACGATCACCGAAGGTTTAAACCCAGGGACTTATTTTGTTCATGTCCTACAAAAAGATGGAGATACTAATTATCAGTTAAGTCTCTTAGCCCAGGAACAATTACCTCCTCCAGACCCAGGAAGTACCCTAGGAACTGCTATTGAAGAAAACTCTCCTGTGTTCTCAACTAATGATACTGTTAATGGAGATAAACCTGATAACTTTGTTAAATTTACGGTTAATGAATCCGGCGTATTTAGTGCCAACCTGTCAGGATTAACCGCTGATGCAGATGTGCGATTGATTCGGGATTTTAACAATGATCAACAAATTAATCCCGTAGAAGATCGCAACAATGATGGGTTTATTAATGATGAGGAAATTGAGGTTATAGGCTGGCTCCCTGAACGCAATTCCAATGATGAATCTATTCGTGCTTTTCTGCAACCAGGAACCTATTATTTAGAAGTCGATAGTGTTGATCAACAACCAACAAATTATACGGTTAATACCACATTTGACCCGGCTGCAACTGATCCCTTGGCTTTTAATATTGAATTCAATTATAAGGAGGGAACAGAAGCACTTTCCCCAGAGTTTCGCACAGGTTTAGAACAAGCAGCCCGAACCTGGGAACGAATTATTCCTTACAGTAGTTTCGGTGAATCTCATACTTTGACTATTGATGTTTATGGGAGCAATTTGTCAGGACAGACCCTCGCATCGGCTACGTATGGTAAAAAAGATGCTCAATTTATTGATCAAGAACTTGACATTAAAAAAGATTCAAAAGGCAATTTTATGCCTCTAATTGGATATACCACTATTAGTACAAATCCAGAAGTGCAAAACTATTTCAAGGGCGATTTTCAGGCAATTCCAAGAGTCATGATTCACGAGTTTGGTCATATTTTAGGATTGGTTGGTCAATTTGAGAATATTAC
>DATNRE010000385.1:0-1744 GCA_036703685.1 Candidatus Obscuribacterales bacterium | reverse complement strand
CCACTGTAGCAGCCCGTTCTAGGGCAACAAAAACCGTTTCTGTCCTAAACCATCCCATGCCTTTTAATGCTCCCCGTAGGGTCATTTTGATGGCGCGACAAATTTCTGAAAATACCACAAGATAACAAATAATTAGGGTATTTCCCTCGTTGTATCCCATAAAAATTGCAATGGGATAGAGGATAATAAAAACAGGAATTGAGGTTAGTAACTCTAACAAAATAAACCGCGATGTTAATTTTGCTCCGACTTCAGCATTTGCCGAAACTTCTCGGTTTAAAAGCACAGGTAAACCAAACTGAATTAATAGGGCTAAAATTGCCCCTAAAGCAGAAGCTGAGGTAAAAATTCCATATTCCTGTGGCCCTAAAACCCGGGCTAAAAGAATATAAAAAATAAAGGTTAAACCTAGGGTTGCTTCTCCCAAAAAAACATAAAGATAAGACAAATCTAAGCGAGTCAGCAGGTTTTTCATGAAAATTTACTCAAAATTAAGTCGCGGATCAAAAATAATTGAAAATTTTAAACCCAGTATAGGTTAAAAAAACTTAATTCTGGAAAATTAGGTCAAGTTGAGGGAAAAATAGTGAGACAATGGGGAATAGTTAAGGCGATCGGACAAATATTATGCAATCTTTTGATTTAACAACATTAATCGCAAGCTGTTGTGAACTGCGGCAAGACTGGCTTCCAGCCCGGTTAGAACAGGTTTATCAACGCGATCGGTTTACGATTTCTTTGGGGTTACGCACCCTTAAAAGTCGAGGCTGGTTAGATATTTCTTGGCATCCTCAAGCCGCTAGAATTTGTGTCGGTGATCCTCCCCCTCGCCTTCCTGATACCTTTACCTTTAGTGATCAACTTCGTCATCAATTGGCGGGATTAGCATTAGTTGAAATTCGGCAATTTGACCCCTGGGAAAGAATTTTAGATCTGCAATTTGCCCAACGTCCGGGGGATAATCCCCTAGGGCATTTGTATGTAGAAATTATGGGAAAATATAGTAATGTAATTTTAACGGGATCGGATAATATTATTGTGACGGCTGCTCATCAAGTCAATTTACAACAGTCGAGTGTTCGACCGATTTTAACGAATCAATCCTATGAACTCCCGCCTAAATTAACCGAACCAATTCCGAGTTTGAATGAAGATCAATCCCGTTGGCAAGAGCGGGTTAGTTTAATCCCCAGTGCCTTAAAACAACAACTATTAAAAAACTATCGCGGTTTAAGTTCTGGGTTAGTTCAAGGGATGATTGAAGCTGCGAGTTTAGATCCAACTCAACTAACTAATAGTTTAAATTCAGAGGACTGGAATCGGTTATTTCAAAGTTGGCAAACTTGGCTAAAAACCTTAGAAAATAATAACTTTATTCCCCATTATACCCCAAAAGGTTATGATATTATTCCTTGGAATTTAGAAATTATTGCTGAAGTTAAAACGGTTCAATTTTTAATTAATACTTATTATACTAATGAGTTAAATCAACAGGAATTTAAGCAACTCCACCATCAAGTCAGTCAAAAACTGAATAGTGTTTTAAAGAAACTACAGGTTAAAGCAGATCAATTTATTCAACTGTTACAACAATCCGATGAAGCGGACGATTATCGGGCAAAAGCGGATTTATTAATGGCTTTTCTACACGAATGGCAACCGGGAATGAAGGAGATTCTATTACCGGATTTTGAGACAGGAAACCCGGTTAAAATTCCCCTCAATCCCGAGAGTAATGCTGTCC
>DATNRE010000384.1:0-5987 GCA_036703685.1 Candidatus Obscuribacterales bacterium | reverse complement strand
CTGATCCGTTATCAGTGTAAGAGTAATCAGTAGCTTTCAAATTAAAATATTACACTTATAACTGATCACTGATTACTGATAACTGATTACAGCGATCGCATAACCCAAAAAATTCCAGGGTATGGTAATAAATTTTAAAATTGTGCAATTGTTGAAGTTCAATTTCTAGGTGGTGGACAGGACACTCATCCAGGGGAATCGAGCGTCCACATTCCACACAGGTAAGATGATGTTCGTCTTGCTGCATACAACTATAAACCGCTTCCCCCGTCGTTAAAGTTCGGACATGAATTAACCCTTCCCGTTTTAAAGCATCCAAAGACCGATAAACCGTGGCTAAACCCATTGTTTGGTTAGTTTTTCGCAACTCCAAATACAGATCTTGAGCAGAAACCGATCGTTTTAGGGTTTTGAGTTGGGTAAGAATCCGGTCTTGACTACGGGTGCGACGAGGTTTCATTATCAATTATTTGCAAAAATCTTAGCCTGTTTCTGCTGGCTATTCTACCAGGATATAACACAGAAGCCTTGACCCGTCTGAACGACTGACCGTCCGAGGAGCAATTATTTTCCATCGTCCCTGGGTTGAAGTGATGGCTTCTGAAATAAAGATTTGACTTGAGTTATCCCAGATTGGAGTTTTTTTAAGGGTTTAATCTGTTGAAAGACCATAATCATGCCCGTAACTAGCATCCAGAGCAAGCCCAAACCATTAAGCAACACATAAAGTGGCTCTAAGGTTTGTCCCAAATACTCGCCCTCGTGGATACTCATGAGGAAATGCACTTGGTCACGGGATAGTCCCAACCAACTTTTCCCTAACCGATAGGAAACACCTGTGGCAACGGTAACGAACAAAGGCAGCAAAACAATCGGTGCCAAGGTACGATGCCATTTTCTCAGGTGTTGATTCAGGTTCATGATGTTGCTCAGTCAAAATTCAACGGGACTGGGCGGATTTGAACCGCCGACCTAGCGCTTCAGATTTGTGTGAGTTTCCCCACTCTCTGGACTATTCCTTCACCGTAGGCGAATATCGCCCGTAGGCGGTGGCCGTTTGTCTAAAGAATAAAATTATTATTCCCTAGAGCCAGTCTCTGCACCTTCTTTCCTCGTTGAGAAGGAAAGCTTGGCTCAAGATTACCTTATCGGTTTCCCGACTTAGGCTTCCTTGAGTTTGACCACATTCACTCACGGGGTTTCCCCACAGGGTGCCCGATTCTTCAGGAGGCGCTTGCTCTATCCACCTGAGCCACAGCCCCAAATTGACAATGTTTCTATAGTATCATGATTTGTTCTCAATCTCATGACCACCGAGGAAAAATTTTAGAGCTAGGGAATAGGGAATAGGGAATAGGGAATAGGGAATAGGGAATAGGGAATGAGTTTCCGTGACCTTGACTCTAAAACGACTTTTAATCCTGGGGCAACGCCGTTTTCCAGTTCAAAAATATAAACAATAAAACGCTACTGATAACCGCCGCAAAAAAACACCAAACCGAAATAAAAGTGGCTTGATAAAATTGATCTGCTAGAATAAAAGAAAGAATAATCAAAATTCCAAATACAGCTAATAATCTTTGGCTTGATATCAAAAAAGGAACACTAATCACCAGCAAATATAAATATTTGCAAATGTCATAAAATAAGGCAAATTTTAAATCATATAATAAATTAATATTGTAAAACAAATTACCTAAATCATTAGTCACTATCACTTCTTGTCTCACCACACAAATCACAAAATAAATTCCTAAAATAGTTCCTATAGCTGCTATTCCTAAAATGATTTTCTTGCGGAATGGATCATCTTCTAATAAATAAACTGACATGGGACAAAAAATCAACCAAAATCCCGTAGCAAAAACTAAAAAAACGTAGGTTCCCAGAAAGTAAAGGGGTGATGATTTATTCTCTAAATTTAACCAGACTATTCCCTCAAAAAATTGCTGAATTGCGAATAATAATGGGAAAATTGCTAATAAAATCTGCTTTTTCGAGGTCATTTGTGTTAGTGTTGCCGTTCCTAACACGGATAATGAGAAACTGGCGGTAAAACTTGCCGTTGCTGAAAAGCACATAAAAATATTAAATTGGGTGAATTCTTTAAACCGTAGATTATTCACAATATATGAGGTTTTGGAACACCAGGGGATCAATTCCCTCCTCAACTTCGGTGCTGTAGCTGTCCCGTTTAATTCTACCCTGATGAATAACTTTTCAGGGATTTTGCTAGAAGATAGATAAAGTCTCTACTTTTCCTGGTAAATTAGAATCAAAGGGCGGTTAAGTATACAGCATTTAGAGGATATTGCATTGGTGGAGACAATAAATCAATCGATGGCCGTGAACGATCAAACTTTAATTGAAAAAGCACTTTTACTAAAAGTGAAACGACTCACTTCAGCCCGGGGACAACTGGTTCTCCCTTGCGCGCCGGCTTTGATCGATGAATATATGACTCAGTTTAACGCTCTGCTCGCGGCGTTGGGACAAAATTTCACCCCGGAGGAAATGCAGGGCTTACGTCAGCTAGTTGAGCGCAAACTCCATGAAGGATATCAGGCTTCACCCCATGCCCGTTTAATTTTTAGATATGAACCCCCCGAACCCACTCAAGGCTTAACCAGTGGTCTTAAACTCACTGTTACCACCGAAGTCGCCTCTTTAGAAAATAAATATCAACGCTGGTTAACCACCCGGGAGGGGCCATTATTTGGAGCCCATCCCGATAGTAAATTAATGGCCGTGGTGTCGGAATTTCCTGACCCAGCCCGAACTCCAATTTTAGATGTGGGGGCGGGAGTAGGTCGTAATACCTTACCTTTAGCCCGCAAGGGACATCCGGTGGATGCGGTGGAACTGACCCCGGACTTTGCTCAAATTATTGCCAAGGAAGCTAAAGACGCTAGTTTACCGATTCGGGTGATCCAAAGCAATATTCTCAACCCCGCCCTAGTCCTCCCGGCTAATTATTATCGGTTAGTTTTAATTGCAGAAGTGATTTCCCATTTTCGCAACTTGGATGATGTCCAAACCCTCCTCAGCAAGGTCTGTGATGCAGCCGCCCCCGGGGGTTTGATTTTATTTAGTACGTTTATCACCGATACCGATTTCCAGCCGGATGATAAAATTCGAGAAATGGGTCAAATTCAATGGTCTTATGTGATCACTCCGGGTGAGATGAATTCCCTCCTCCAGAATTTACCACTACAACTGATTTCCGATGAGTCGGTGTATGAGTACGAACGCACTCATCTCCCCCCGGAAGCCTGGCCCCCGACGGGTTGGTTTGAACATTGGTCACAGGGTCGAGATGTTGTCCCGATCCAAAAACCCCCGATGTCCTTGCGTTGGTTATTATGTCGGGTCAATAAGTAGAGTTTGGGTTTGAGGGGGTTAATTAACAGTTAGGCCTCCTCTGGAAATATCCGTTAAAATCGTGAGGGTGGGGTTAATTTTCCGTTTTATTCTTTACTATAAACATCAATCATGATTAAGCGACCGATCTCTAAAGTTTGGGTTTTACCAGCGATCGCATCTGGGGCTTTGTTGGTGGGTGTATTCTTTCCCATGACGCTATTTCGCGGATGGAAACAGTCCGTTGAACAAAGCTATTCGGCGGATCAGCAAATTCCTGAGTCGAAAGTATTACAACTGGCTTTATCCCCGGTTTCCCAACGTCAAACGGAATTAGAAGCGATCGCCCAAGACCGAAATGCTTCTTTAGAAAGAAGTCGGGCGCGATATTTATTAGCGGGGGATTTTTTATCCACACAACCCGAAACAGCAATTAAATTATTAAAGGGATTAGATCAGGATTATCCCCTTTTAGGGGGTCATATTTTAGTTAAACAGGCGCGGGCTTATGAACAAATGGGAGAGGCAGAAAACGCCCAAAAAACTTGGCAGAAATTGTTAGAAAATTATGGTGATCAACCCGTTGTTGTTGAAGCCTTATATACGTTAGGAAAAACTAATCCTGAATATTGGGATCAAGCGATCACCAAATTTCCCAGCCATCCCCGTAGCTTAGAAATTATTCAAACTCGCCTTAAACAAAATCCCAATCAACCGGAATTATTATTTCTCATTGCTAAACATGGATTATCTTTAAAAGACTATGGAACCTATTTAGAACAATTAAAAGCTCAATTCGGCAGTCAACTCACCCCAGAACAATGGGAAACCGTAGCCTTTGGCTATTGGGAAAAACAGGATTATGGGAAAGCGGCGATCGCCTATGCTCAAGCCCCCAAAACCCCTAAAAATCTCTACCGTCATGCCCGAGGATTATGGTTAGAGGGTAAAATTCCTCAGTCTCGAATTGCCTACAAACAATTAATTAATAGTTTTCCCCAGGAAATAGACCCTCAAGGAGAAGATGCGGGATTTGGTTTATTGCGGTTATCGCGGCTGGTTGAGAAAAAAGAGGCTTTGGGGTATTTGGAGCAAGTAATTACTAAATTTCCCCGTCACGCAGCCGAGGCTTTATTAGATAAATCTAAACTTTTAGATCAAATGCGATCGGAAAAATTAGCTTCCGAAACTCGTCAACAATTACTTAGTAAATATAGTGATTCTGAAGCGGCGGCTCAATTGCGCTGGGAACTTGCTCAACAAGCTTTAAAAGCGGGGGATTTAAAATCAGCATCCGACTGGGCAAAACAAGTTTCCACGAAAAATCCCGATAGTGAATTTGCCCCAGAAGCGACATTTTGGGTGGGAAAATGGGCGCAAAAAAATGGCAATTCCCAAGAGGCTAAAAAAACCTTTGAATATTTAATTGTTCGTTATCCTTCCTCCTATTATGCTTGGCGTTCTGCGGTGCATCTAGGCTGGCCCGTGGGGGATTTTACCACCGTTCGCCCCCTCTCGCCCCATGTCGAACATCCTGATATTCGGGAAGTGCCTCCGGCGGGTTCTGAAACCTTACAAGAACTGTATGCGTTAGGGCAAAATCAAGAGGCTTGGAAATTATGGCAAACGGAGTTTAAAAATATTACTCAACCGTCGGTGGCTGAACAATATACCGATGGCTTAATGCGGATGGCCGTGGGGGATAATTTAGAAGGAATTTGGATGTTATCAAGTTTAAGTCGCCGAGATGATCCCCAGGAGCGATCGCAATATTTAGAATTAAAACAAAAACCCGCCTATTGGGAAGCTTTATATCCTTTTCCCTACTTAGAAACCATTGTTAATTGGTCAAAAGAACGCCAGTTAAATCCCGTATTAGTAACGGCTTTAATTCGTCAAGAATCGCGGTTTATGCCCGGGATTAAATCCGTTGTGGGAGCCACCGGGTTAATGCAGGTGATGCCGGAAACGGGGGAGGAGGTAGCCAAACAAATTAAATTAACAGATTATTCCTTGGAAAATGTCAATGATAATGTTAATTTAGGAACCTATTATCTGGATTTTACCCATCGAGAATATAACAATAATTCAATGTTGGCTGTTGCTAGTTACAATGCGGGGCCAGGGGCTGTTTCCGGGTGGTTACAACGTTTTGGGTTTCAAGATCCCGACGAATTTGTAGTTAAAATTCCCTATCCTGAAACCCAAGGTTATGTGAAATCTGTATTTGAGAATTACTGGAATTATCTCAGGATTTATAACCCAGATGTTGCCCAATTAATGCAACAACTTATGACAACTTATAAGAATTAAGGACAATCCCGTAGCAATAGATAAAATCCTTTTTGATCTATTGCTACGGGTGAAGCGACCCGACAGTGGAAACCCTTTTTAGAAATAATGCTGACTTACAGAAACTGCCCCGATTAAATATTAAAACCGGGGCAGTCATTCAATTATTTATAACAAATAAATTAAACAGAAAACTGAAGACTGCATAGAGAATCAAAAGGGGATGAGGTCAAGCCCTCGGTCTGTTAGTGTGTCTCGGCTACATTCATTGCTGAACTTCGACCTAACACCTATAAACGGGTGTTCTGCCCGTGACCTTACCCACAAAAAGTGGT
>DATNRE010000383.1:0-2502 GCA_036703685.1 Candidatus Obscuribacterales bacterium | reverse complement strand
TGGGCAATATCTTTCTCGTTAACCAGTCCCATATTCATAAACCCAGGCTGTCCGTCTAATTTACCTTCAAGACTCACTTTATCCTTGCCATTCACATTCAGAAAACTACTCCTAACTGTTAATTCTTCTCCATTCCAAGCTAAATGTTGGGGACGAGCAAATTCAGTAAATTGAACCGCATAAACCGTCAGCATCCAAACCTTTTTATTTTCTAGGTTCTTCAACTCCTCAATAATCTCATCACAAAACAATAAGAAAACTAATCCCGCAGTCCCACTTTGTGCTAAATGATTGCTTCTCCAGTAGGCGGCTGCCCAAGTCTTAGGAGGGTAAGGTTTTCTCAAAGGACTGAGAGTTTCCCTCAAAATAACTTCAGTCGAAGCTTTAAATTTAGCCGTAACTTCTTTAACTAATCTATCATCTTCAGTTTCTGATTTATAAGCTAAAGCCGCACCCATTTCAGTTCGGTAGGCATCCCGTTCACGAGTTGCGATCGCATCTTGAAGTTCATCACTAATGACATTAGCAAATAATGTGAATCTATAATCTTTTGGGGTTGTATCCTCCTGTAGATTTGGTTGACGATAATAACTATTAACTAAACCAACTATCCGAGTAACAGTATCAGTTAAATTGTTATTCACCAAACAAGGACGAGAGTAATAGCAATCATCAGATTTTAAGTCTTTTAACCATTGAATATCAGCACCAGATTTATCAAGAAACTCCTTAACAACTTTTAGACCATCTTGATTATTAGGATAAGCAGACTTCAAACTATCAACGGCTATCTGTAATTCCTGGGAAAGAAAATCAATAATTCTCATTTCCCCTTCCTTTGGGATATCTAAAACAATTAATTCAGCGCCGATAGCTCTAGCTCTACCCAATAAACTAGCAACAACTCCGGTGATGTCGTTCATTGAATTAATAGCAATTTGTTGAAGACTTCCGGTTAGTGCAACCTTGGGAAATTTCTTAACCTTTGGTGGGGCATCCATATCATATAAAGCCATTGTTATATTCGGATAGCGACTACTATTTATTAGTTGAATAAAATCACCATCGGTATCACGACCTAAACTTAATAAAAGTTCACGAGTTGCGGCTAAAACTCCCCTAGTATTTCGGAATCTACCTTCATGAAAGTTTTCCCAAAGCTGAACATCTCCCCAATGGCGCATCGGGTTACAGAAAACAATATATTGACCTTCATTGAAACTTGGTGAACAAAAAACTTTAGGCTTGAAAATAAAATCATTACCATAGGGTTTCTGATATTTTTCCAGGCTTGTATCCGGTGTACACATAACCGAATAAAACCGGACTCCTGCTGATTTAGCAAGGTTTTTCCACATCTCTCTGAGTCTAAATTTAACCTTCAAAAGAACATAGGGATGGAGAATTAAAACCCCTTTTTTATCAGCTTTAATTATCTTGAGAACCGAATCAACATAAGCAACTTCAGCGTCGGGGTTATCATCAAGATTCGCTAATTCTTGTTCAGCTTCATCAAGGTCAATTCGTAAGACATCAGCTAATTTATAAATATCATCAAGGGCAGTGCTTAGTTTCTGACATTTCTCATGAAGTCTAGTAATTATTCCATCTTCTTCAAGGGTTTCAAAACTAAACCATTGCCACAACATCCAACCGGGTTTAGCACGGCGTTCCTCAGCTTCATGAACAACACCAATTAGAACCTTTCCTGTATAATTCCCAGGTGCAGGTTTATTGCCTTTAAAACAAGAAAGGGGAATAACTAAATCATAACCTTTAAATCTATTATCGTTTTCAAATTTATAGGAATGACTTGCTGTTCCTTTGATTGTCCATTCTTTAAAGATGGCGGCTCGGATCTGAATTGTTTTAGGATTATCTTCATTGCCAATTGTTTCCCAACTTTCTAATAGGGTTAGAAGGGATTTTGATAATTTTGCATGACAATCACCTGTATCCCAATGGACTCCATTTACTCCATCATCTTGAGGACTACTATCTTTTGGATTCCGTCGTTCATCATCAACAACAATATATTTTATTTCTCTATAAAATAATCTATTGCACCCTGTATGTAAAATACTGCCATAAATAATTCGTTTCCAATCATCTTTGCTAGGAAAATAATCTCTACCAATTGTTCTCTTTGGAGTAAACAGAAACCGTCCGTGTGTTCGACTATTTGATGCTAAATCTAAGAAATAAGGGTCAGAAACCCCAGGAACTTTAAATGGATCTAACAAACTTGGGTTAGTTGATGTTTTGGGGATTTCACCAATAATAAACTTCTTAGCTGGATATAGAGCCGCCAACATTGTATTACGCAAAACTACTGGTGGTGCGGTCGAAAACCTCTGGTTTGTACAATCCCAAACATAGAAGGTTGAAACTGTTATTATCTGACCTTCTAGCCCTTTTTCATCCGTTATGTTCGTAAATGCTGTTGGCATAATTCTCCTTAATTTAATAATTTAATTTAATAATTAGATAACTAAAATGGTG
>DATNRE010000382.1:0-3247 GCA_036703685.1 Candidatus Obscuribacterales bacterium | reverse complement strand
CCCGTTTAACCGCCATAATATGAACCCCATGACAGAGTTCACGGGCTATTTTAACCTGTTCTGATGCGATTAAAATTCCTTCTTCTAGGGGGTGTTTAGACTGTTCTAAACGATTAATAATTGTATCAGGAATACAAACGCCCGGAACATATTTATTAATAAATCGAGCATTTTTAGCGGATTTCAATAGAAAGATTCCGGCTAAAATCGGCTTTTTACTACTATCAGCAATTTCAGTCATAAATTGATCTAACCGATCAAAATCCGTAATTAATTGACTTTGAAAAAATTGCGCCCCCGCTTCTATTTTACGTTCAAATCGGCTTTTTAATCCTGACCAACTGGAAGATTGGGGATCAACCGCCGCTCCTGCAAATAAATCCGTGGCGCCATCGGGTAGGGTTTTATTATTCCAATCTTTGCCTTGATTCAGTTTATCAATAGCCTGCAATAAGCGGACAGATTCTAAGTCAAAAACCGCCTTAGCATCGGGATGATCTCCGGCTTTGACCGGATCACCAGTTAAGGCTAAAATATTCCTAATCCCGAGGGCTTGGGCTCCTAATAAATCCGCTTGTAAACCAATGCGATTGCGATCGCGACAAGCCACTTGATAAATCGGTTCTACCCCATGATGCAATAAAATAATTGAAGCGGCCAGGGAACTCATGCCTAAAACAGCCCGACTCCCATCGGTAATATTAACCGCATGGACTCGACCTTTGAGGAGTCTAACCATTTCAATCATGTGGCTAGGATCTGCGCCTTTGGGGGGGGCGACTTCCGCCGTTACAATAAATTCATCTAAAGTTTGACAAGCAGTACGAAAACGGTTCATTCTTAAAGTTTAAGGTGGTTTTTCAAAGGTTAATGTTTAGAATTTGTAGCCGGGATTAAAGTTCCTGAATCCGATAGTAAAATCAGGATGATTAATTTTAATTGATCAGGATTAAACTTATAAAGGTCGGGAATATCCCATGGCTTCCTTCACGCGAGTTAGGGTTTTATTGGCTACCGCTTCGGCTTTTTCTCGACCGTTTTTTAACACTGATTCTAAATAGCCCCGATCATCCATCACCGCTTTATATTTTGCCTGGATGGGTTTAAGATTTTCAATCAGAGTTTCTGTGAATAAAGGTTTAAATTGACCCCATCCCATATCCTGAGCTTCTGCTGCAACTTCGGCTTTAGTTTTACCCGCTAAAATTCCATACAGCATTAATAGATTATGACATTCGGGACGGTCTGGATCATCAAAGGTTAAACCACGAACTGCATCGGTTTTACAGCGTTTAATTTTTTTAGTAATGGTATCAGGATCATCTAATAAATTAATCCGACTTAATTCGGAGGGATCGGATTTTGACATTTTGCGAGTCCCATCGGTAAGACTCATCACCCGAGCACCTTCAGGACGAATTAGGGGGTCAGGTAATTTTAATAAAGTTTTTCCTTTCCCAAATAAATGATTAAACCTGACAGCTAAATCCCGGGTTAATTCCAGATGTTGTTTTTGATCTTCTCCCACGGGAACTTTATCCGCATCATAGAGTAAGATATCCGCCGCCATTAATACGGGATAATCGAGCAATCCCACACTGACATTTTCCCCCTGTTTAATCGCTTTTTCTTTAAACTGAATCATGTCTTCTAACCAGTTCATTGGGGTGATACAATTCAGTAGCCAGGTAAGTTCAGTATGGGCGGCAATATGGGACTGAACAAAAATTGTAGAATGGTCTAAATCGATGCCACAGGCTAAATAAAGGGCGGCAATGGTGTAGGTATCAGTTGTTAGGGTGGCGGGATTATGGGGGACGGTAATGGCGTGTAAATCGACAACACAGAAGAAGTTATCGTATTGCGCTTGATGGTCTACCCAGTTGCGAATCGCCCCTAGATAGTTGCCTAAATGTAGGTTTCCGGTCGGTTGTACTCCAGATAGAACTCGCTGTTTACCCATAAGATGATATTAACTGAACTTAATACTCTATCTTGGCACGAATGGGATAATATGGTTAAAAAATTGAAGCATCGTGTGTTTCTGCTTTTGGAGACGAAGGAACACCAACACCCGTTAGGTCGATTTTTTAAATATTTTTTAATTTTTTTAATTACCTTAAATACCCTGGTGGTTTGCATTGAATCGATCGATGAAATGTTTAAAATTTATCAAACGATTTTAAACGCATTTAATCACTTTTCCTTGGGGGTTTTTACCTTGGAATATCTATTAAGGGTCTGGTCATGTACGATCCTTAAAAAATATCGTCATCCGGTTTGGGGAAGGCTAAAATATATGTTAACTCCCCTAGCAATTATTGATTTAATTGCTTTTTTACCTTTTTATTTTCCTTTTGATCCTGGCAATTTTCAAGAGATGAAACTCTTGCAATTGACTCGCTTTTTACAAATTTTAAAATTAGGTCGTTATTCCCAAGCAACTCAAATTTTTAATCAAGTTATTTACCTGCGAAAAAAGGAATTGTTTTTAACATTGAATGTGGTATTTTTTTTATTAATATTCTCGGGAAATTTAATTTATTTTGCCGAACATGAAGCACAACCGGATAAATTTCCCCATATTCCGGCGTCAATGTGGTGGGCGGTAATTACCTTAACAACGGTGGGTTATGGAGATGTTTATCCTATTACTACCCTGGGAAGATTATTAGGGGGTATTTTAGCGTTATTAGGAATTGGACTTATTGCCTTACCTGCGGGGATTATTGCCTCGGGTTTTACGGAAGTTATTGCCCAGAATCACCAAACCAATCAAACCCTTTCTCCTAAAATTTGTCCCCATTGTGGAAAGAATATTGATCACCCTCTGGAATATTCCAGGGATCTTGAACATTAATTGATTTTGCGGTTATGATTGAAAAGGTTTAATCTAATTTTGCTAAAATTAAGGGGGGTTTAATCATGGGACTAGAACGTAAATTATTTAGAGGAATGTTTGAACAGACTGAATTAGTTGAACTGAGACAAATGTGTTTTACGGCGAGTCGTATTTTTGAACCCGGACATTATATTGCTGGCGAGTTACCCGATATTGCTTTTGATCTGGGGTTAGTGGATAAATTACCCCCAGTTCGGGGCAAAAGTGCCGAAATTAGTCAACCCTATTCTGATGATTCTGAAGATGATCAATGATGCTTATGCTTGGATTGAAAAAGCACTCCAGACGATTCATAAAGTGGACTGGTATCGTGCGGTTCAAACTGTTGAAAGTCAACCGGGATCT